>DATFVD010000291.1:0-4874 GCA_035260505.1 Terriglobales bacterium | reverse complement strand
GATACCGGCCCCATCCTCTTGCGCCGCGAATTTGCAGGCGCCGATGACTGCGATTCGCTGTCCGACTTGCGCAACAAAATGATTGCCGAGGGGATCGAGTTAATCGCAGAGGCCGTGGCCGGTCTTGACCGCGGCACGATTTCGGCTGTTCCGCAGGCCGACCGGGAAAAAGATTGTCAGTTTTTTGTGATGCATGAGCAGCTAAAGGCCGTGGCTGCGCGACGGCTGAAGAGAGGCCCGTTGAATCCGGTCGGTGACAGGTGCGATGGGTCTGGCGCATCCAATGGGTAAGCTCGGCACCCTAGTCCAGATCGGCCGGACATTCGGGGTGCGCGACGGCCTGCTGCGCTTCGCATATGAACTACAACGCGGTAGCGGGCTCATGTTGCGCCGCATGCACTCGGTCCGCAGATGGGAGTCCTGGGATCTGAAACGTATTGCTCGGAAGACTTCACCCGAAGATCTTCTGAGCATTCGTCGCCAGGGTGGCCGGCCTTTCTTCTTCTCGGATTCTCGCAGTCTGGCACCTGAGCTCAAGAAAATTCTCGGCGCGCACGGGGAAGAATCAGTCGTTGCCGAAGCGAACGGGATTCTCGAAGGCAACATGCCCTTCTTTGGGCGGCTATCATTTGCCTGCGGTTTTCCTCCCAAATGGTTCCAGAACCCGGCCACGGGCCAGCGCGTCTCGCCCGACCGTCCGTGGACGCAGATGAGGTTCGCCTCTGACGACTACGGCGATCTGAAATTTATTTTGGAGCCGTCCAGATTCCTGTTCGTCTACCCGCTCGCCCGCGCCTATGCCATCAGCGGCGACGACCGCTTTCCCGAAGCCTTCTGGCGTGCGATCGAGAACTGGGCAGCCAAAAGCCCGCCCATGTCTGGTCCGCTCTGGATATGTGGACAGGAATCTTCGCTGCGGATTCTGGCGTGGTCCTTTGCTCTTTACGCCTTCCTCCATTCGGCTGCTACGACGCCGCAACGGGTAGCGCTGCTGCTGTCGATGATTGCTGCACATGCCTGGCGCACCGTGCAAACCGTGAGCTACGCACGATCGCAACGCAGCAATCATCTGATCAGCGAAGCTGTCGGCCTATGGACTGCCGGCACTCTCTACCCTGAATTGAGGGACGCGGCAGCGTGGCAGAAACAGGGTGCTCTGCTCTTGCGGGAAGCGGTCCTCGACCAGATCACGCCGGAAGGGGCTTACCTCCAGGATTCGTTCAACTATCAGCGGATGGTTCTTCACCAGTTGCTCTGGACGGTTCGGCTCGCGGATATTCATAAAATCCAGCTCGCCCCGGAGATTCGCACGCGCGCGACCGCAGCCTTTGAATTCATCCATGATTTTGTGGATTCAGAATCCGGACGCGCGCCCAATCATGGCTCGAACGACGGCAGCAACATACTGCCGTTGGCGGCGTGCGACTACGGTGACTTTCGTCCTTTGTTGCGGATTGGAAGCTGCGTTCTGGATTGTCCGACCGCTCTAAAACCGGGACCTTGGGATGAGGCTCCGATATGGCTCTGCGGTAACGCCGCGAAACCGACGAAGCGCGAATCTGGCGACCGCGAACCCGCCTACACCGTTTCTTCCACTGCGGGCTATCACCGCATCGGCACCGAAAACTCGTGGGCCTTGGTGCGGGCGGGGCGCTACGCCCGACGTCCTTTTCAAGCCGATCAACTGCACGTGGACTTGTGGTGGCACGGCCTCAATCTGGCGCGGGATGCGGGGACATATCTCTACAACGGCGAGCCTCCCTGGAACAACGGGCTTGCAGGCACGGCCGTTCACAACACGGTCATGGTGGATCGCTGTGACCAGATGCGGCGCGCCGGCCGTTTTCTCTGGCTGGATTGGGCGCAGGCGTCGGGCAGGTCTTTCTTTGCGTCTTTATCGCCGTTGCTCTCTAAGACGATCGCAGATTCCTCGAACTGTTTCGAGGGCGAGCACGATGGCTACCGGCGCCTCGGAGTGAAACATCGGCGGATGGTCCAGTGCGTCACTGAGGACGCCTGGATCGTCGTGGATGATCTGCTCGGCGCAGGCGAGCGCGAATTGCGGTTGCATTGGCTGCTGCCAGACCTGCCGTTCGAGGTGATGGCCGATTCACCATTTTGCGCGGTCCTCTCAGCGGGAAAGGTGCGCTTTCACTGGAACGTCTTTTCGAGCTCTCCGGGCAGCGCCGCCATCCTCCGCGGCGGAAAACTCCTGGCGGGGAATATCGAGGGCACAAATAGAGGTGAGGAATTGTTGGGGTGGGAATCGCCCACCTACGGCGAGTTGTGTCCAGCGATTTCTCTCCTCTACCGCATAGAAGCGCATCTGCCGGTTCGAATTATCACCGTGATTCTAGCCGGAGAAGCGCTTCAGCTTCGGCAGAGTGATAGCAATTTAGTTTTGTCGCGCGATGGTTCGCAAGTTTATCAAGTGAGTCTGGATTCCGTGCAACCGTGAGAGCGAGCGGGTAACCATCGTACAATTGCGTATGCTGCATAGAGTGCACAGCCGGGCGGGGACGCCCGGCTCTCCACCAGCGAGAATAGAAACACGATATGAAACAGCTTCTCCAACAGGTTAGCGGCGGCGAGATCGAAGTGGTCGACGTACCCGCTCCGAAATTGCTTGCGGGTTGCGTATTGGTCCACACTGCCGCATCTTTGGTCTCGGTCGGAACCGAACGGGCTTCATCCGAGTTCGCCCGAAAGAACCTGCTGCAGAAGGCCAGGATGCGTCCCGACCTGGTGCGCGAGGTTTGGAACAAGGTTCGCCGGGACGGCGTGGTGTCGACGGTGGCCGCAGTCCGCAGCCGCATGGATCAGCCCAGCGCCCCCGGGTATAGCAGCGCCGGAACCGTGATCGCCGTGGGAGAAGGTGTCACCGACATTCGCCCCGGCGATCGAGTGGCGTGCGCCGGCGCCGGGCATGCTGTGCACGCTGAATACGCCTGCATCCCGAGGCTGCTGTTGGCGCGGATTCCGGCGGACTCAGAAGTCAGCTTCGATCACGCTGCTGCAACTACGGTCGGAGCAGTCGCCTTGCACGGCGTGCGAACCGCCGACGTCAAGTTGGGCGACATAGTCGGTGTAATTGGACTTGGCCTGCTCGGACAACTGACCGTGCAGATTCTCAAGGCCGCAGGTTGCCGCGTTGTGGGGATGGACATCGACCGCGGACGAGTTGACCTTGCGCTGCGCCTGGGTGCTGACGCTGGCAGCGGCTCCTCCACTGCGTTCCGCGACGAGTGCGTGCAACAGTCCGGCGGTCGTGGTCTGGATGCTGTCCTGATTGCTGCGCAGACGACCAGTAGCGATCCGGTCAATCTCGCGGCCGAAGTGGCCCGGGACCGCGCCGTCATCGTTGCCGTCGGCGCAGTGGGCATGGATCTCGAGCGCAGGCCTTTTTACGAGAAGGAACTGGACTTCCGCGTTTCCCGGTCCTACGGCCCCGGGCGTTACGACGTAGCGTACGAACAGAAAGGCGTGGATTACCCCATTGGCTATGTGCGCTGGACGGAGACGCGCAACATGGAGGCTTTTCTCCAACTTCTTGCTGATGGCAAAGTGGATGTCGGCGCTCTGATCACGCACAGATTTCCGATTGGCCAGGCGCAGTCGGCATACGACCTCATCACGGGGAAATCTCAGCAAGCGTTTCTCGGAGTCCTGATAACTTATCCGGAGCTTGCCGAAGAAACCCGGCGGATCACACTAAAAGTTGCAGGGAAGGGTAGAGCAACCTCCGGTGCCGCCGCGAAATCGGTTGCCATTGGACTGCTGGGCGCGGGCAACTTCGCCACGAGCACACTATTGCCGGCAATAAAACAAGTTGGTGGTTCGACATTAGTCGGTGTGTGCGCCGCCAACGGCTCCCATTCCCATTACGTCGCGAAGAAGTTCGGATTTCACCACAGTGCCACCGATGAAGACAGCCTGATCAGAGATGCGGCGATCAACACTGTCGTAGTCGTCACCCGTCATCATTTGCATTCAAGACAGGTGGTGGCGGCGCTGAAGTCCTGTAAGCACGTCTTCTGCGAAAAGCCGTTGTGCCTGAATGAAGATGAGTTGCGCGAAATCGTGCGCGCCTATGAGAACCAATCGGACACAAAGCCGATTCTCATGGTCGGTTTCAACCGCAGGTTCGCTCCTCTCGCGCTTCGGCTCAAGAGCTTTCTTCGCGGGATTCATGAGCCACTGGCACTGCATTATCGCGTGAATGCCGGCTTCATCCCTGCCGATCACTGGCTGAATGATCCGGAACAGGGTGGTGGCCGCGTCATTGGGGAAGTCTGCCATTTTGTGGACTTTCTGACCTTCATGGTGGGCGCTGCCCCAGTTGAGGTCGAAGCCCGCAGCCTGGCCAACCCTGGCAAATACAGCAACGATAACGTGATCTGTTCGCTTCGCTTTGCGGATGGGTCGCAAGGCACGATCAGCTATTTGGCCAATGGCGACAAATCGTATTCGAAAGAACGGGTCGAAGTTTTCGGTGGTGGCGCGGTGGCGGTGCTTGAGGATTTTCGCCGGCTGGAACTCGTTGGGCGCGGGCGGAAGCAAGTGTTTCGATCGCTGTTCGGTCAGGACAAAGGTCATCGTGGCGAATGGGAAGCTTTTGTTGCCGCCCTTCGTGCTGGAGGAGACTCCCCCATCCCGCTCGCGGAGATTGTGACTACGATGCTGGCTACATTTGCCTTGGAGGAGTCGCGTTCTTCAGGCCAGGCCATTTCAGTCGGCGGACTTCAGAGTCACAGTTAAAAGGCATAGTTAAAAAATCATAGTTAAACGTCATAGTTAAACCCCGTGAAGATTCTCTACGTTTCGCAATACTTTCCCCCGGAGATGGGAGCGCCGGCGGCGCGCGCCGCTGAGTT
>DATFVD010000290.1:0-3983 GCA_035260505.1 Terriglobales bacterium | reverse complement strand
ATAATCGTGGTGGACGCCCCGGATAAGCTCCGGTTGCGATAGGTTCAACTCGTCATAGCAGCGGTTGATAAATATGCCCTTGGCATAGAGAAGCGTGCCCATGGCTCCATCGCAGAGCAAGGGCGACTGCTTTAGACGTTCGATGAAGTTTTGGGGCATCCTCTTGAGAATACTAGAAGGAGCGAAATAATTGAATTACAGGTCTCAGGTGGCAGGTGTCAGGTCTTAGGAAAGACCAAGGTCAAACCAAATTTCAGCGTGACGGTTTTCCTGAGACCTGAGACCTGAGACCTGACACCAGAGACTGATTCGCCGTATGCTCACCTGCGGTCGCGTGCCGAGAATGTCAGAGAGCCAAAAATCGCGCCTATGGCATGAAGCAATTACATGTTCGCGATCCGGATATAACCTCTGCTTTCAATGGCCGGCTCAGTAGTAAGTTATGTTGCCCCCTCCGATCATGCAGTCGCCCTTTACTTCTCGCCGGGAAGGAGTATTCTAATAGCACCTAATAAGGTGCTGTAGAGGAGATGCTGCCCATGCTTGATATCACCAAGGACATCCAATCGCTGACCACCTTTCGCCGCCAGTCGAGCGAGTTCTTGAAGCAGTTAAAGAAGAGCAAACGCCCCGTGGTGCTTACGGTCAACGGGAAGGCCGCGGCGATTGTGCAGGATGCCGAGGCTTATCAGCGCCTGCTCGATATCGCCGCCCGCGCGGATGAAGACGAAGCTATCCGCCAGGGGCTTGATGACGTGGCCCACGGACGCACCCGCCCGGCGCGAGAGGTGTTCGACGAAATTCGGCGTAAACATGACATACCTCGTTGAGTTTACGTCTCGCGCAGTTCGCGACCTGGAGATCCTTTACATAGAAAAGAACGCTGCTGAGTCCTACACTGCCGCTCGCTGGTACAACAACTTGGAGCTGGCGGTGTATGCGCTCGCGTTGCATCCCCAACGCTGCCCGGTGGCACCGGAAACTCGAAGCGTAAAGCGAAAGCTACGGCACCTGCTTTATGGGAAGAGGCCCCACGTCTATCGCGTCATCTATGAAGTCGATGAAAAGTGGCGGGCGGTGTTGGTGCTTGCGGTCCGCCACGGAGCACGGCGAAGGCTGAAGGCGTCCGATCTCATGTAGGCTGAGCCGCTCTATTCTTACAATTCCGCGGTCCGTCCTTGACATGCTCCTGGTGTCAAACTAACGTAGCAGTCCTTCCCTCCATTTATCCGATTGCAGTACACCCGAGGAGATTATGGAGACTAACACCCCGAATTCCGCGCCGCGACCGATGCGTCTTCTGTCCATTGATGGTGGAGGCCTGAAAGGGCTGATTCCCGCCGAAGCTCTGATTGCCATCGAAAACCAGCTCGACGAGCTGACCGGCCGCTCGCTCCCGCTCTGCGAAAGGTTTGACCTGATCGGAGGCACCAGTACCGGTGCCATCCTTGCGGTTGGACTCGCGCTCGGCTTAAAGGCGGCCGACCTTCGAGACTTCTACCTTAAGCTTGGAAAGTCGATCTTTACCAAAGTCTTTTTCCTGGAGCGTTTCTGGCACAGTTATCCGGCCGGTCCGCTGGAACAGCAGCTCAAAGATGTTTTCGGGGAAAATGCCACGCTGGGAAGCGGCAAATTACGGACTAACATCGTCATTGTCTCCAAGAACGTCACGCTCGGAACTACCTGGTTCTTCACCAATAATTCGAAGGGAAAGTATTTTGCCAACAACCGGGAACTGCCGCTGTGGCAGATCGTGCGTGCCAGCAGCGCCGCTCCCACCTACTTTCCGCCGCGGAAGATTACGGTTCCAGACGATGCAGGCCGGCCCCACGAGTATGAGTTCGTCGACGGTGGGGTCAGCAGTTACAACAACCCGTCGCTACAGGTTTTTCTCGAAGCCACCGACCCGCAATATCAGTTCGGATGGCCCACCGGAACCAGCAAGCTCTTGTTGATGTCGCTCGGCACCGGCTTCGACGCGGTCACCGTTCCCGCCGGCAAAGCGTCTGGCTACAACCGCCTCGACTGGGCCGGGTACGCAATCCAGGAACTGATGAATGATGCCAACCTGCAGCAGAATGTGCTCATGCACCTCATCGGCCAACCGCCAGCCGGCAAAGCCGCTCCTGCCGCAGAAGCAACTGCCGCCCGAGCCAGCGGCGTCCCAGCCAGCAACGCGCTTGATTTCATAAGCCCCGGCTTGGGCGCCTTTAAGGCTCTGACCTACCAGCGAATCACGGTTAGCCTGACGCGCGAGCGCCTCGCTGGACTCAACCTCGGCGACATCGACCCGGCAAGAGTAGGCGAAATGGATGCCGTCGATCAGATCGGCAACTTTCAGCGTATCGGCCAGGCCATTGCCAGGGAGCAAGTAAGAATGGACCTGCTAAAGCAGTTCTTCGTCTGAAATCTTTATAGCAGTTTCAAACCACGGGCGCCGTCTCGGCCAGCAGGGTTCGCAGTCGCATCCTCAAGCGTAGTTTCTTGCTTTGCTATAATCCTTTTCTTGCATCCAAGTGATTATCCGGCATGAGGTTGGAGTCCCCAGTTTGAAGAGAATCCTGATTCTGTTGTTTTCCGTGCTGCCCGCCTGTTTAATCCTGCTGAGTTGCGGCTACTCCGCCCCCTCCGGAACCGGGGGGGGGAGCGGTCTCAAATACCGCGCCTTCTTCACCAACGGCGTCAGCGCGGGTACCGGGTTCGCGGGTGTATATATCGTCGACGCTGCCAAGGATCTGCGTGCACCCGTAGGCCCGATTTCCGTGGGCAACACTCCGGGGATGATGGTGCTCACGCCCAACCGGGCCCTGACCCTGGTCTTCAGCGGAAACGGCACCCAATTCTCCGACAACCAGTTCACCGTCATCAACAATGCTACCGAGACCGCCATCGGCCACCAAACCTTGCCCGGTCTCACCGATAGCTTCGTCGTTTCCCCGGACGGCTCCGCCGCCTTTATCGCCATGCCCACCGCACCTGTGATAGGGCAATCTCCCGGAGTAGTGAAGGCCATCTCGCTGAGCACCGGCTCTTTCACCGGAGAGGTCGACATTCCCTCGGCTCACTATCTTTCGATCGACAACGGTGGCAACCGAATTCTCGCCTTCAGCGATAACTCCGATTCGGTCGCCGTGATTACGCCGTCGAATATCGGGATAGGGAACGCGGTCACCACCGTCGGCGGCTTCGACCGTCCGGTCGCGGCCTTCTTCTCGAGCGACGACAACACCGCCTACGTGGTGAACTGCGGCGCGGAATGCGGCGGAACCACGGCCAGCGTGCAGCAGCTCAATCTGACCAATAACACACTTGCCTCCTACGTCGCAGTTTGCACTCCCGGCACAACTCAGTGCGCCGGCAGCGTGGCCCTGGTCAATGGATCAACCATGTATCTGGCGGGCACTCCATATTCTGGCGGAGTACCTTCGCAGGCCTGCACCGGCCAGACAACTGCCGCAACAACCTGTGGACTGCTTACCATCGTCGATCTCAGCAGTATGACCGTCACCAATACGGCCCCGATCATCATCACCGACGGATATCACAATCGCATCGCTCTTGGAGCGAACGGACAGCTCTTCGTCGGCGCGCGTACGTGCACCGAGATCACTCCGCCCGTTCCGCCGCCGTCGGGAGCCGAGACTCGCGGCTGCCTTTCGATCTACAACACGCAAACCGGCGCTGTCATAATTCCCCCCGCGAACGGAGACGCGACCGGCATTCAACCCATCGCCACGCGCGCGGTAGTGTATGTGGTCCAGGGCGGAACACTCGGTATCTACGACACGAAAACCGATGCCTTGCAGTCCCGGCAGATCACCAACCTCATCGGCCAGTTCATCGACGTCAAGACCATTGATTTCTAGAACGACGGTGGAGAGACGGGCGCCCCCGCCCGTCCCGCAGGCCGGGGCCCCGGAAAGCCGACGCGAACAGCGAACGACTAGGGACCAACGACCAACGACTAACGACGATCTCCCGGC
>DATFVD010000289.1:0-15065 GCA_035260505.1 Terriglobales bacterium | reverse complement strand
TTCCTTGGATGGAAAGAAGATCGGCTTCGTCGAGAGCGTTCCTGCCAACGCCGGGCTCGGTATCACTGCCACTGCCATTTTCCATGTCCTGACTTGGACCGCAGGTCAGGGAGCGATCGGCGCCGCCGCACTGCCCACCGCGATGACTTCACTGCCTTTCTCCTTGACCCACAATGACTCCGCATCATCGCCATATATAGACTACGGCACGGATACTGCTTACGTGGGCTCGGACAACGGTTTGATTTACAAAATTACGGGTGTCTTCAAGGGAACTCCCACCCTCAGCGGAAGTCCTTGGCCTGTTTCGGCGGGCACCTTGCACGTGACTTCTCCGGTCCTCGACTCGGTTCTGGGAAAGCTGATGGTCGGGAGCTCGAATGGAAACCTCTACCAGATCGATACCACGTCGGGTACGTTGGCGACGCTTTCCGTTGGATCCGGCACCAGCGCCGGTATCGTCGCTCCGCCGATCGTCGATATTACCAACGGCACAACCTTCGTCGTCAGCGCCAACGACGGGGTTTCTGCGGCTCTTGTCCAAGCCGATACCTCCACTATGCTCGAGTTATCGAAGGGCCGGATCGGCCTGGGTGCCGCCGGCGGCGCCACGTTCAACATTCACCTCCCCGCGCTCAGCAACAATTACTATAACGATCCTTCGACTGGACTAATCCGTCTTTGCGGGACCGGCCCGAGCACTGTCATCCCCTTTCAGTACGCCTTTGGTTTTGTCGGCCGCCTCATGAATCAGGACCCTTCGTTCGTCCAGCAAATTCCTACCAATCCGATTAACTCCACAGTCGCCCAATGCACGGGATGGACGGAGTTTTTCAATCCCAATATCGGTGTCGGTGGCACTGACTTCTTCTTCTTCGGGTTGACTAAGGACTGTACCGCGTCGGGCGGAGCCGGCGGTTGTGTCGCGGAGATCACCGATTCTGCTCCCACAACGTTGGTCACGACAACAATGTCCGGCGGCCCCAGTGGGATTGTCACGGATAACTACAGCACCGATGCTCAGGCTTCCAGCATCTATTTCACCGCCGGGGGAATAAATACCGGATATAAATTTACCCAGAGCGGCCTGCAATAGGAAGTAATTCAGAGTCTCGGAGCCCAGCGGGCAGGCTGAGGCTTTCCCAGCCTTCCGGGAGCAATCCAATGTTTCCGGGAGCAGTCGCATGTGAATCCTGCCCACAATCGTGGACTTCCACGCCCAACTTTAGTTGCGGTTCTGCTCAAACCATTCGCAACAGATTGCACTCCGCGGTGAAGAAGTCGGAAGGGAATCGTAGCTAAGTCATTTACGATAAAGTTGTTACCTTTTCACCGCGGCTGGCAGGCAAATTGCCCATGCCAACTGGATGCTGTGTCTCTGGCCGAGCACGATAGCAAAGCGCAGGACTGTGCTCACGGCGGCCCTGTCCCTGGCCGCACTCAGTAGTGTCCTGGCTTGGTGTGCAGTCGCGTCTCCCTCTCCATCGCGCGTTGTACCCCATCGCGTCCCTCTGACGCAATTAGAAAAGACCTTGCGCCGTGTATCCGCTCACATCTCCGAGTTCGCTCCTGTAGCACAGCCGCTGGCATTGCCGAAGTGCGGTAACGTCCGTCCGCCCGAAGCCTTGCTGACTCCAGACCCGCTGATGCACGTTCAGGACGACGATATAAATGTGCGTGTCAGCTTCATTGTTGGATCCGACGGACAGGTGCATAGCGCGTTCGTTCTTAACAGCGGCGGTCCGGACGAAGACCAGATTGTGTTGCGCGCGGTGCGCTGCTGGCGTTATCGTCCCGCACTCTGCAACGGCGTTCCCACCGATTCCGAGGCGCTGGTAAGATTCAGCATCCGCTAGCGCGCGAATTCTCCTACAATGTTAGCGATGAGGTTGCCGTGACCGCAGACAATACCAGTCCTGCCGATCGAGACATTCCCGATCCGGAGCCCGATCCGCAGAAGGACCAGCCAGTCGAAGGCAAGGACATCGAAGCGTTTTTTCAACGTCTCCCTGGCACCTTTCGCTGGCCGAAGCCGAATGCCGAAGCCGTGGCTGCGGCCGAAGAGGCGATCCTTCGCATGTCGGGTGGCACGTCGTCACAGGACTCGGCGGCTGGCGAAACCGATGAAGCGGCCAATGCCTGCTCAGCTTGTGGAGGTGCGCTGCCGGCGGGCGCTCGTTTTTGTGTTTGGTGCGGAATCCCCAACCAGCTTTCTGCCGGCGATCCCACCGCTCAATCTCGAGCCGGTGCCGCGCAACATCACTTTCACCATCACTATCATCATCTTGTCCCCGGGCATGGAACGCCATCCTCTGCGCCCTCTGCCGAGTCCGAGCCCGCTACTCCTCGAGGTCGTGCTCCCGGTTCTCCGGGTACTGCGGCTGGCGGCCGTGCCGAGGCCAGCGCCCGCCAGGTTGTCCAGGACTGGGCACAGGCCTGCAACACCCGGCACGTCGACGATCTGATCGAACTCTACGCCGCCGACGCCACGCTCATCCGTTCCAGCGTTCCGCCGGTTCGCAGTCTGCCTGCGATCAGGGAATTTCTCATCTCGCTCCTCGAAGCCGGATTGGGTGACGTGGAGATGGAATCCCTGCGCATCGAAGTGCTCGGGGATGTAGCTCTCGATCTCGGTCGTTGCAAAATGCTCGTGCCCGTCGCCATGGGCAAGCGCCGCGAAGAGCGCGGAAAATATCTGGTTGTCCTGGTGCGACAGCACGCTGGCACCTGGAAGATCCTTGCCGACTGCTGGTCCTCCGACCTGGCTGTCAGTGGGCCGCCGCCCGAACCCGCTGCGCGAAAGGGAAGCGAGCCCACTCCAATCCTCCGCAAGCCCCGCTGATGGGACAGCCAGTCGTTGGTCGTTCACGCTTCTTGCTTGCCAACGACCAACGACTAACGACTGGCCGGTCGCCGCACTAGTGGCTGTACACCGTAGTCCGCGGATTATAGTTCTTCCAGTCGAACCAGTAATCCTTGAGGAAATTGATCTTCTCCATACACTGGCCCGCCGCCGGCCCGCTCGTCGCGCATCCCGCAAAGTTCCACGTGTTCCCTTGCGAATCGAGCAGCCGCCACTCAGAACTCCGCGCATCTCGGTAGAGTTCGATATCCATTCCATTCCACTGTGAGCGGAACACGCGCACCGATTTGCCATCCGGCCCGATTACCAGCACCACCGGAACGCCGGCAATCTTGTCCTCGACCGGGCTCTGCGCATGCACCTTCGCCAAAGGAAAGGCCCGCGCCTGCCTGCCCACCTCGACTCCCAGAACCACGTCGCGATCCTGCAGTCCCTGCCCTGGAAAAGTCAGCGGCACCGGATACTTCGCAACTTCCTTCTCCCATTCCTTGTCATAGTCCTTTTCGTGTCCGGCAACCGGCGCGAGCACCAAACCATGCCCGTGCTCATTCGACGATTCGGACTTCCACAATGCGAACGTGAGTTCGTCATTCGGCAGTAGTTCCAGCACGCTGCCCGCCAGTTCGCCCGTGATGGCGCGCCCCGTGACCTGCTGCCACCACGAACCAGTCTCGCGGTCGCGCATCAGAAAATTCTGGTTGTTGATTCCCGCCAGATAGAAATGCAGCTCGCGTCCCCGCGCTGTTCTCTTCCACACCAGACCGGTGTGACAAAGCGTTCAATAGGTGACGACGATCGGTATCTCGGCAACCGTGTCGTTCAGAATGTGGTGGTAGGCCATCTGCACGATAGGATAAGCGCGCGCTTCCCGCCCGATTCGCACCGCCATCACCATTTCCTTGTCGCCGAGGTGAACATCGCCAGGCGGGACGAACCCCGCCGCCTTGATCGGGCGGAACATCCATTCAAAATAATTCTGCCGGACCATCACCGCCGACGCCGCGCTTAGCACTAGCGCTATCACGATGCCGGCCCGCAACACTCTCGACGAGCTTCGCCACAGTTGCCAGCCCAGCGCCAGCACAGCGGCCGAGGCGGCAATCGTAAGTGCCGGCGCGATCCGCTTCACCGCAATCGCCAGCCCCAGCGCATTCTCCGACTGATGACGGAATGGCCGGATGACAAACGCCGGAATCAGAAACAGGCTCAGAGAAAGGATCGCCAGCGAAAGAAACATCAGCCACAGCCCGCGATTCGCATCAACACGATTCTCAGATCGAATCACCATGAGAAGCTTAACCCCGACGATTCATGCTCTCTATGGCCACGCGAGTGTCCACTAGATGGAAATGAGGATAGCATTTTCAGCCCAAGACAAAACCCCGATCCTGGCGGATCGGGGTTGAATGGATTCACTGACCAGTGGATTTAGTTGGAACTGTTACGTGCCGTAAACAGCTGCCGATAGCCCAGGCTGTTGACGTCGCGGAACAGAGGCGTTCCGGGCGGTAGGCCTCCCGGACTGGAAAAGTCTGCGTCGAAAACATAGTTTCGCGAGGGCACTCCATATACGACGGTACAGCACTTGAACACGCCGGTGTTATAGGTTGAGTAGTACAGGCTCACCAGCGAGCCCTTGTAATGCACGGTTTGTCCGCTCCAGTCTTCCAGGTAGCGCATGAAGTTGTGCAACCCGCCGTCGGTGCCGAAATCTTGGGAGGTACCTGCTGGCTGCTGGAAAGTCATGTTTTTCCCGCCCGCGATCGCCACCCGGTAGTAGCTGTCATGACTGGGGTTTCGATTTGCCGTCTTGTCGGTAATCACGCCCACCATGCTCTTCAAGTCCGTCCAATCGTCCGAGAGGAGCGTAACGGCGTCGGCAATGACAGCGGCGGCCGCGTGTCCCGTCTGATTCGTAGGGGTCGCGTTCCAAGTTGTGTCCGCCGCGTTGCTGTTGTAATCGCCCTGGATGTACACCGGGTTTTCCGATGCCACCGTGAATCCGCCGGGACTCGCTAGAGTTGCAGCGGCGTCCGTTCTCACGGGAATGTTGCCGAGCGAGCCATCCACCAGTTTCAAAACGTGGCGCGGCCCGCTCACCCAGTTCTTGCGGGCAGTGGTGCTGCAACTATTGATGCGCTGCGTGTAAGGATCATTAGCAGCCGCGATGACCACATTCAGGTTCTGGGCAGCGCTGTTCCAGAAGCCCAATCCCAGATCCTGCTCACCCCAGTTATCAAGGAAAGTATTCTTATTGACGTCTTCGGGAGAAAAGGCGGCGCCGTTCTTCGGATCCAGCGATCCATCGGGTGTGCCCGTGCCACTGGAGGAGTTAACTATGTCTTCCAAGCCAGCTTCTCCAGTCCTGGTATTCGTGGTAGAAGCATTCGGGTTATACAGCATGCCCCGGCGATCGGAGAAATACAGCACGTATCCATTCTGCTCGAGATAGTCCACGCTCGTGCCGCTGCTGCCGATGGTTCCCGCAAGCCATTTCTTCAGGTTGCCCACATCGATTTCAACCGCGTTCATTACTCCGTTGGTTGTGCAACTGTTATCCGTCACAGCGATGTCCCGAACTTCCCCTTCCCGGACGTCGTAGAAGTTGACGGGATACCAGTTGTACTGGGTGATGCTCTGCGTAGCTGTCGCGGAATTGGTGATGCCATACTGCCACCAACCCGCTGCCGCTAACCCGGCCGTATCCGCCGGAACTTCTGGCGGCACGCCGCCGATCCACGTTTTGCAGACTCCGAGGATCGTGGCCGTACAGGTCGGGGCAGTCCCGGCAGTGTTCATCGCGCCGGTAGCATCGCGATCCGCTGGCTCCTGGAGCAGCAGAATCGCGTTCGGATTCACCGGGTTACTTCCCGGAGTTGT
The DNA here is from genome assembly GCA_035260505.1 of Terriglobales bacterium. GTDB lineage: Bacteria > Acidobacteriota > Terriglobia > Terriglobales > Acidobacteriaceae > Acidiflorens. The sequence goes on along the minus strand of DATFVD010000289.1, from coordinate 9,322 downwards.
AGGCGGCGTGAGGCCGCGCGCAAATCCCAGTTGCAGCCATTCCATGGTTGCCGGGTGCCAGTTTCCGGAAGCATCCTTGTATTCCACCCGCAGCCAGCCATCGATCAGGTTCCAGGTCTTGGAACTGGCCGAGTTGGAGGGCGCCGCGCCGTTTGGTGGAGCAAAGTAGGGGTATGCGCCCGTCCACGGACAGTTGGCAGTTGGCGCCGGCGTACTGGACGAATTCACGCCTGCTGGCGGGCACAGGCTAATTGCTGGCGTGCCATTATTGGAGTTGATCGGAGCGCCCGCAGGCTGCAGCGTGGGAAGTGGGGTTCCTTGCGTTTGTGCCGCCGGTGCGAAGGGCCAGTCCGAGGAAGTGCACACATTGCCCGCGCAAGTGGTCAGATCCGGCATCGCATTCGACCCCGCGGCAAAATATGTGTTGTAAGTGTTTCCTGCCCCCAGCGCCGGAAGCCCCGCCGGAAGCGACGTTGCAATTCCATATGGATTGCCGTTGGCGCCCGCTACATTCGCCAACCGTATATTGTTCGTTGTATCCGACGCGCCGCCCGGCAAGTCCTTCGGGTCGTCGCTCAACAGCACGCGAATCTGCGCCATGTTATATTCCCGCGACGCGCCCAGCGGGGATGTGGGGTCCTCACCCGCCTTCGGCCGGCGAATGATTTCGTTTGCCAAGGCCCCCCCGCCGACAAAGGGCATCGACAGGTTCTTAGCTCCGGTTCCCGGGTTGGTGGCATTTCCATAGTTCCCGTTGATGAGTTCGTAGTTGGCGGTCGTCTTCGAAAAAGTATTCCAGGTGCTGGTGTTATAGGTCGACGTCGGCGGGTTTCCTCCCGCCCCTTGCACACTGCCGTCTCCGTATGTCCCCGAGGTAGTCGGCGGATCCATCAGCCTGCAAGTACTCGATGCCGTCCCCGGGCTCGGACAATTAGTGTCGGCGGTTGGAACGTATACGTTGCCAGCATACTTGGTGCTTGCGCTGTATCCGTTCGGCAATCGAGTCCGGATCACGTTACCAAATGCTGATACCTTGTAGTGAAAGGTCAGATTCGCGCCAGTCCCAGCGAAAGGATATAAGTCCCCGTTGGTGTGCACGCGGCCCGCAAAATCAAGATTCGAACCGGGGAAGAAGGCGAGATCGCTGTCCGAGAACACTCCGAACTGGAACACCGGAATCAGCGCCACCTGAGACTTCCGCATCATGCTGACCTCCTGCCCGCCCGATAAGGCCGCTGTCGCCAGCATCTGCACCGGAATAATCTGCGCCCACAAACCCTGGTTCGGTCCAGATATGATCTGTCCCCACTGCGTGAGCCCCGTAAGCGTTGCGGGGCAAGCCGCCCCCAACGCCCCCGGCGTTACCTGATATTCTTTCCAGGTGACTCCGCCGATGTTTGGCTGAAAAGTTCCCAGATTGCAGATTTGAGCGGCTGTGGGAGATTGTGCGTTCTGGAAAGTCGCCGCCAGATCGGAGTTCATCTTCTCAATTCCGCCTTCGGCGATGTGATAAGCGGCATTATTCTGCAGATCGGTCCCGCCCACCTTGCCTTCGGTGTTGACCATCATCATCAGCCCGATCGCGATCCCCGACAGCAGCAACAGCAGGAGCAAGGACGCAATTAGCGTGAATCCCTTGATCTGCCGCCCTGCTCTCGTCATGCCGTAACTCGTCATGATGTCACTACCCATCGTCTCGCTCCCCGTCGTCTTGTTACTTGCTCCTGTCATCTCCGCCCTCTACTGGGGATAACCGTTGCTGTAGGTCAGATTCCGCGCGCTTACCGATGTCTCCAAATCCAATCCCTGATAACCGCCCCGCGCGCCCTTCAGCGTGCTGTCCATCGCCATGTGCTTGATATTGATCTTGGTGATCTGGTTGGGCAGCAAAGGAGGGGTCAGTCCAGCGCCTCCGTCGGCCTGGTTAGGCGACGGTGTATTCGTGGCGTCGTCAAAAAGGTCATAGCTGAACTGCAGATAAGCCAGGTTCTCCGCTACCGGCATCGGAGTGTGTCCGCTCACCTGCCGCATCAGTCGCGGCGGGTTAATCGTGTTGTCGACGTAATAAGTGATCACCAGTATTCGCGTTCCCATTCCCGCACCAGACGCGTGCGCCAGGTTCCCGCTGGCGGCGGTTGTCGAATTCATGTTCAGCACATCGCCGGTGGCGAAGGTGATGACATTGTTATTGACGGCGGTAACTTCGGCCACCACATTGGGGCTGAAACTGAACAAGACTAGATCGCCTGGCGCCAGCCCAACCACCGAATCGTTGACGCTTTGCGGGGTGGTCACGCCGCTCGGCAATACACAAGTCAGCGGCGAGGGTAGCGTGAAGGTCACCACTGTGGAGGATGTGACAGTCGCCGTGTAGCAGTTCAAGTAGAAAGTGGAGTCGGTGTACACCACCGTGACCACGTCGGTCGCTCCCTGCGACGCGTTGAGCGTCGGCCCGTATTTCCAGCCCGGGATGAGCCCGTAAAGATAAGGCGTGGTGCCCTGCTTGGGATACGCTGCCGAGGAGCCGTTGATGTAGCACTTCGCTGCCTGGTCGCATCCGTATACAGGGGTGGTTCCGGCCGGCAGGGCGATCGCTGCGCCATTACTCAGACCCGCCCCGGCCAGGCTCAGGTCCCGCGTCAGCATGTTCGAGGCGGCCCGAAAATCCTGTTGCAACTCCGCCCGCTGGGTGACCGTCCAGGTCGCCGCCACGCCCTGGCTGTAAAGCTGCACTGCCGCGCCCAGCACAATCGTTCCCAGGGCCATGGCGATCGCCATTTCCAGCAGGCTGAATCCCCTCGCGCCTTTGCTTGAGCAATCGCTCATAGCTCCCCTTTACTGGTACTGCGAAATGAACGAACTCAGAACGTACGTTTTCGGCAGATTTGCCTGGGTCGTCGCATACTGCACGGTGACATTCACACCTCGCAGCGAAATTACCAGGTTGCCGTTCGCGTCATACACCGGTGAGATCAGAATCTTGCGCTGATAGCCAGTCAAAGGAATCTTCACATCGTCCGCGCTCCCATAGATCCCATCGGGCCCCGGTTGTTGAAGAGTTTGCTCGCCCGCAGTGGTGTCATCGCCGGTCCCAAAGATTCCATCTGTTCCTGAGTTGTAGATCGGGTTCATCCCCACCAGGAAGATGCCACAGTTGCTGGCGCCGCTGCTGCAGGTTGTGGAACCGACATTTTGGATGTCGTCCCAGACTAGCTGCGACGTGTTGCGCGCCGTCACGATGCTCTCTAGTTCTTCGTTCGCCAGTTGCTTGGCGATCATGTCCTGCTGCGAGGTCTGCGTCGAAGCCATGGCCAGTCCGAACACACCGAGCAGACTCACCAGTCCCACCGTCAGCACCGCCATCGAGATCACCACTTCGAGCAGTGAAAATCCGCCCTCCGCTCGCTTCGGCGTTAGCGAGTCCCCGCCGCGCCTGATTACTGACGTAGCCATTGATAGCCTCCCGCCCCGCTGCCGTACAGTCGCCATCCGCGAATCCGGCCCGTCCCGCCCCACAGCGTTATCGCTCGGGAGCTCATGAGATCTCCCGCACGTGCGATATACACCACGCCTCCATCCCAGTTGCCCGCGCAATTCCCTGTGCTGTCATCCTGCGCTGAACCGTCCGGGCAGAAGTAAATCGTCTGTGCTCCACCGTTGGCATGCGCCGTGTAACCCAAATCAATCGCTACCAGCCCCGATCCGTAACCGTCGGGAGCCGTCGCCGGGAGCCCCGATTGCGCAAGAAAGGACACATCCGTCGGCAATTGATAGGTCACTGAATTCTGCGCCCCCTGAAATGTCGTCAACATCGGCGCTACCGTGATTGTGTTCGTGACCGGCGATGTGCTCGTGGCAAAAGTCACACTGTACGATGTTCGCTGCGACACCGCGTTATCGCGCGCCTGGCGCATTGCCGACAGCGTCGTGTTATACGCATTGACCACGCGCTGCTGCTTCATCAGCGGCACCAGGCTGACGAACGAAATTGCCGCCAGAACGACGATGATCGCGAGCACCGACACCATCTCAATCAAAGTGAAGCCCTTCGCTCGATGTCCCCGATGCCGATGTCCCGCATTTGTTTCCAGGCTTTTCATAACCGTTTTACCTACCTGCGGTTCCTCCGCCCGAAATGTGTGTAGCTGGACTCAATTTGTGTGAGTGGAATCGTCAGACGGATCTCCCTCGACCTTTGCGGATCACTGCCCCCTCATCTGCCCCTTGATGGTAGGAACTACCCCCCAATACGTCAAAGTACCGGGGTACATCGACCCTCCATGCCCTGCTCGTTGGTAAGGTAATCCAAGGGAAGTTACGATCGTGTCATAGTTCGTTCTTGAATCCGCGCTTTTCCTCACACTTGCTCTTGGTATCAACGAAAATCCCGCACACGTGCTGTCAGGCATACCACACCAGCAGAAATCGCAAGTGGACTGAAGGTGTGACTGCTGCGCTTTAAAATAGGGAAGAAAACTACGCGACAAGGAACGACGATGAACCAGTCACATCCCAAACAGACCCGTCAAAAAAACATTTAGAAAACAATCGTAGTGGCGGCCTACACGTGACGCAGGTAACTTGTCGGTGCCGTCGACCCTCTCTTACCATGTTGTCACTATGGATCTCCGCGCCCTCGTGGTGTGTCCGGATCAGGACTCAGCCAGCCTGCTCACGCTCATCCTGTCCGAACTGGGGATGGCGGCCACGCATACGCCAGTGATTTCTCGCGGCTTGGAATTGCTGGACAGCCAGCACTTCGACGCCATTATCCTCGACTATCGCACTGACCAGAGTTCCGAGGAATTCTTCGCGCGCTTGCGTCAGTCCCCTAAAAATCGCGCCAGCATGCTGATTGCAGTTGTCGATGGCAACTTCAACGCCCGTCCCGTGTTCGGGCTCGGCGCCAACTTTGTGCTCTATCGCCCGCTCTCTTCCGAGCGCACACGCATCAGCCTCCGCGCCGCCCGTGGCCTCTTGCGCCGCGAACGCCGGCGCGCTCCCCGCTCAGCCGTTAGTTCGACCGCCAACGTCGCCTACCCTGGAGCGCCCGAACAGAGCGCCGTCTTGACCGACCTCAGCGACGGCGGAACGTCAATCCAAACCACCAACCGCCTTCCGCCCGCATGCAAGGTCTATTTCGAGTTCGCACTTCCCGGTCAGCAGCAGCGGGTCCGCTTGTCGGGTGAGGTTGCGTGGCAGGACGCCAGCGGCCGCACGGGAATTCGTTTCCTCGATGTGCCCCAGTCTTCGCGCCGGCTCATGCAGACGTGGCTCCAGCAGAACAATGCCCCCCCGGCAGCTGGACGGCCTGCTCAGTTGCCGGCAAACCAGCCCCCTGCGACTCAGTCGCCTGCAACCCAGTCAGGCCCTTTGTCCGAGCAGGCTCCTGAGCCAGAAGATTCCGCCGTTGTCCCTAGTCCCAACCGCCGTGCAGAGCATCGTTTTGCCAATGCTGGCAACCGCCGAGGGGAGCATCGTTTTGCCTGCAAACTCGGAGCGGAAGTCTACCGTCTCGGCACCAAGGTTCCCAATCGCTGCATCCTGTCTGACATCAGCGAGGGCGGCTGCTACGTCGAAATGCCATCCCCATTTTCCGGGCGGTCGGGAGTGGAGATTCTGGTCCGCACCGCCGACACGAAATTAAGAATTGCAGGTCAGGTGCTGACCGCCCATCCCGGTTTTGGCATGGGCGTACGCTTCATGTTCCGTGATTCCATCGAGCGCGAAGAAGTTCTGCGCCTGCTCGCACTCCTCTCCACCGGTCCGTCGAGGGACGAACAACTCCGCTGAAGAACTCGATGCCGCGCCTGATTTCGGATGCCGCAAGCGCTCCAGTGTGTCCGTGAAACGCTGTTGATTTTGGGGTGGCGCAGCGCTGAAGCGCTGCGGTAATCGCCTCCGGCTTTACCCGCTGAGGTTACGCCGGTTGTTCTTTCTTCGCCGCCGCCTCGCGAAAATACTCCAGCGAAAGCTTCAGTCCGCTCTCCAATTCCACTCTCGGTTCCCAGCCCAGCAGACGCTTCGCTTTCGAAATATCCGGACAGCGCTGCTTCGGATCGTCCTGTGGCAGCGCTTCGAACCTGAGCTGACTCGCCGATCCTGTCGTCGCAATCACTTTCCGTGCACACTCCAGAATCGTGAACTCGGTCGGATTCCCGATGTTTACCGGCTCATGTTCTGCCGATCGCGCCAGTCTCAGAATTCCATCCACTTCATCGCTGACGTAGCAGAAGCTGCGCGTCTGATTGCCGTCGCCATACACCGTGAGATTTTCTCCCCGCAGCGCCTGCCACATAAAATTCGGAATCACCCGCCCGTCGTTGATCTGCATCCGCGGCCCGTACGTATTGAAGATGCGCAGAATCCGCGTGTCCAACCGGTGATACCGGTGATAGGCCATCGTTACCGCCTCTGAAAAACGCTTTGCCTCGTCATATACCGACCGCGGCCCCACCGGGTTCACATTCCCCCAATAGGTTTCCTTCTGCGGATGCACCATCGGGTCCCCGTAACACTCCGATGTCGATGCCATCATGAATTTTGCGCCACACCGCAGCGCCGTTTCAAGCGCTTCAAACGTCCCATACGATCCCACCCGCAGGGTCGCGATTCCGTGTTCAGCATAGTCCACCGGGCTCGCTGGACTCGCGAAGTGAAACACATAGTCCAAATCCGACTCCAATGTCCTCCACCCGCCGGGCAGGCAAACATCTTTCTCAACAAACTCAAATCGCGAATCGTTCCGTAGGTGCTCGATGTTCGCCAGGCGTCCAGTCAGCAGATTGTCCGCTGCCACAACCGTATAGCCCTCGCCCAGCAGCCCATCGCACAAATGCGATCCCAGAAAACCTGCCCCTCCGGTTACCAGCGCATGTTGCTTGTTCGTCGGTCGCGTGTTCATCGATTTCAGGCGCGCTCCCGTGTTTTCAATCGCGTCCCCGCCGGCAGTTCCGCTGCCAACGCCGCCGGACGCCCCACGCTGTAATAAGAGAATCCTTGCTCCACCATCACCGCCGGATCAAACAGATTGCGTCCATCCAGCACGATTGGATACTTCACCAGCGCGCGCAGACGCTCCAGATCAAGCGCAGCGAATTCTTCCCACTCCGTCAGGATCAGCAGCGCATCCGCACCGCTCGCCGCTTCGTAGGCATCCGACGCGAACTCGACGCCCGACGTCAGCACTTCCTTCGCTCGCTCCATGGCTGCCGGATCGTAGGCGCAAATGTGGCAGCCCTCGCGCAACAGTTCCTGCACCAGCAGGAGTGCCGGAGATTCACGGATATCGTCAGTACCGCCCTTGAACGCCAGCCCCAGCACGCCCAGCCGCTTGCCCCGGAAAGTCCACAGCACGCTCCGGACCTTGCGCAGGAACCGGTGCCGCTGTTCTTCGTTAATGCGAACTACTTCTTCCAGCAGCCGGAAGTCGTATCCGCTTTCCTTCGCGACCGCCCGGAACGCCATCAGGTCTTTCGGAAAACACGACCCTCCATACCCGATCCCCGGATTCATGAATCGCGGCCCGATCCGTGAATCCGTTCCGATCCCATCGCACACCTGCTGCACGTTCGCCCCCACCGATTCGCAGATCGATGCAACCGCGTTAATGAAAGAAATCTTCATCGCCAGAAATGCATTAGAAGCGTGCTTGATCAGTTCTGCGCTCTTCGTGCTGGTGATGATTAGCCGCGGCAGCGCTTTGCCTGTGGCCGATTCCGGACGCGGAATCGCTTCCCCCCGCCCGTAGTACCATCCACTCGTCAGCGGCCCGTAGAGTTGGCGCATCACCTCCGCGGCTCGCTCATTCTCGACTCCAACCACGATGCGGTCGGGATAGAGAAAATCTGTAACCGCCGTCCCTTCCCGCAGAAATTCCGGATTCGAAGCCACATCGAATAGCGAAGGGTCGGCCCCATTCCTCATGATGATGGTGTGGATCCACTGGCTTGTATACACCGGAACCGTGCTCTTCTCCACCACCACCTTGTACTCGTCCACGCCCCCGGAAATCTCTCGCGCCACCGACTCCACATACGACAGATCCGCGTCGCCGCTTTCGGTGGGCGGCGTCCCGACCGCAATGAACACTACCTCACTTTCTCGCGTGGCCGCCTGCAAGTCGCCGGAAAACTTGATGCGCTCTTCCCGATGCCGCGCCAGCAATTCGGGCAGAAATCGTTCATGAATCGGCACCTCACCATTTCTGAGTGCCGCGATTTTCTTCTCGTCGTTATCGACCAGAACGACGTCGTGCCCCAGATCCGCAAAACAAGCTCCCGTCACCAACCCTACATATCCGGAACCGACCACCGCGATGCGCATAGCGAGCCTTCTCCTTGGATTTTCCATTTGCACCTCCGGCTCGTCGGTGTGCAGATTCTTACTGTAGCAGTCTTTCCAACTCGAACAGCGTTCTCATCGTCACCGCCCTGTCCACCAAGCCCACAAATGGGAATTCAAATCTCACAAAAAACCGTGACCCCCATCACTCGCCGGAAATTCGCCCCGCTTGGGTGGCGACGGGCCAGAGGTTGCGAAGGGACGGCCGCCCCGGCGGTCCAAGCCGACCGCAGCTCCGCCCCTATCTCGAGTGCCATTGCCATTTCAGAATGTCGTAGTCCGAACCGGCTGCATTCTAGCAGCCCTATTCGCCGAACACGATCACCCCTCCCGCCGAATTCCGCTCGTGGGTTACCTCAGCGCAGATTCAGCGCCATCGAAAAATATATTCACGCTTTTATATCCGCCAGAGGATTCAAATATCGATCAATCCTTCGTAATCGGGCGAGGTCGAACGGAGTGCACCGAGGCGAGGCTGGGGTCGTTCTCGCCCCTTGAACGTTCTGCCAGTCGAGCCGTTCGCGATACCTTGCCGTGCCTAGGGTTCTCGCGCCGCCCGGCCTAAGGCATAAACTGTATTCTTAGTACGATTCCTCGTAATAAATTCCGTGTCAGGACCCAGACCGCTCTGTCGATTTCAAACCCCAAATCGGTTTTCCACCAGGCAAAAAGCGAAAAATGTGCAAGATTTTGCACCTACCCTATCCGTGGCATTGTAGGCCCACCATTTTCGGGCGTATAAAGCTCCTATCTTTGTTCCGGTTGCATCTAACTTTTGCTTTTCACTTTTGGCGCGCTCCCCGGAGTTCTAAGTGCTATTGAGAAGGGCAGTCCCGGCGGTCTAGATTTAGGAGCGTATTAGTCGATGAGTCATTTTTTGTCACTCGAGTTGCGATATGTTGGGAAAGTCTGGTCTTCCGTTCCGCCTGCTCGTAATCTTTGCCTGACCGTGCTGGTCTTCTGCATCGCCTTTCTGTCG
>DATFVD010000288.1:0-4801 GCA_035260505.1 Terriglobales bacterium | reverse complement strand
CGATCGATTGCGCGAGGAGATGGTGGCGCAGAACCGGCGGCTGGCGGACTTCAAGCGTGTCGGCGGGTATCTGGTGTGGGAGAAGGATTTTCCGCGGACGGCGTCGCTTAAGATCAAGCGCGGAGAATTGGCGGCGGAGATTGGGGTGGGTGCGGTGCGGGCGGGAGTAGTGGGGATATAGCTGTCAGCCTTCAGCCATCAGCTGTCAGTCGTGCGGAAGAAACCGCTGCGAGTTTTGAGCCATGGGGCGAGGCGCTAAACGTGAACGAAACTTTTCTTGCCATTATTAATCCGGCGGCGGGTGGCGGGCGTTGCGGCGAGCGAGTGGAGGCTGCGCTCGATCGCCTGCGTGCGGCGGGGATTGCGCTGGAGACGGCAGAGACGAACGCGGTGGGACACGCTACGCAGATTGCGCGCGAGGCTTATGGGCGCGGCTATCGGAAGTTTCTGGCGGCGGGGGGCGACGGGACTTCCTATGAAATCGTCAATGGCTTATTTCCGGAGGGCAGGTCTCAGGTCTCAGGTCTTGGGTCTCAGGGAGTTTCGGGCGGTTCGGAAGATCAGATTCCCACCCTGGGATTTCTTCCGCTTGGCACCGGCAATTCGTTTCTGCGGGATTTCGAGGATGGGGCTTCCGGCGTGCGCGGTTTGGAGCACGCGATTCAGGCGCTTGAGGCGCGGCGTTCGCGGGCTTGCGACGTTTTGCGCCTGACGCACAAGGACGGGGCGATCTACTACACGAATCTGCTGAGCGTGGGCTTTACGGCGGACGTGGCGGCGCTCCGGCACCGGCGGTTTCAGGGGCTGGGGCAGTTCGGGTATCTGCTGTCTATTTTTTTATGTCTGGCGCGGCTTAATCGGCGCCCGTTCCCGATGCGATTGGAGGGGCAGCGAGAGTTTGACACGCGGCGCTGCTTGTTTCTGACGTTTAACAATAGCAAGTTCACGGGCGGCACCATGATGATCGCGCCCAATGCGGTCACCGATGACGGATTGATTGAGTACGTGCGGTGGGGACCGATTGGACGACTGGGGCTGATTCGGAACCTGGCTACGCTTTATGATGGCACGCACACCCGGCATCCGCTGGCGGAACGGCAGGCGGTTCGCAGGGTCGACTTTCAACTTGACGGCCCAGTGGACGTGATGGTGGATGGCGAAGTGCTGACACTGGAGTGCCGGGCGATCGAAGTGCTTCCCTCGGCGCTCCGGGTGGTGGTTTGAAGAACGGTCAAGTAATCGTGATATAAAAAATCCATGTCGCAAGAGCGAAGAGAACGGCAAAAAGAAAAACTTGGGATTAAGACCTCGAGCCGGAATTGGGGACGCATAGCGATCTACGCAGTGCTGATCATGGCTGCGTTCGGGCTGGCCTACTATCTTGGCAACCGCAGCCAGCACAAGCACGATGCGTTCGCCCGTTGTCTGGCTGACCACGGCGTAAAGATGTACGGAGCTTGGTGGTGTCCGCACTGCGTGGAGCAGAAAGAAAAGTTCGGCGCGTCGTTTGAGTTCGTTCCTTACGTGGAGTGCGGCGTCAAAGGCGACACGCACGGGAGATCACAGGCTTGCAAAGATGCGGGCATTGAACACTATCCCACCTGGCAGTTTCCGCCTACCGGCGAACGAGTGGAGCGCATTTTCAGTATGCAAGAGCTGAGCGATCGCACCGGGTGCGCGCTGCCGTGACCGATTTGACGCAGCGTCTGATGAGCGCGATCGCCATTTTGGCGGTGTGCGGAATCGTGGTTTCGTCGGTGTCATTGCAGCATCATTACGCCACCTCAAAGACAGCGTACTGCGATATCGGCGAAACGTTCAATTGCGACATCGTGAACAGGAGCGAATATTCGTCAGTCTTCGGAATGCCGGTTGCGCTGATTGGGATGCTCGGCTACGCCGCTCTGGCGGGGCTGGCGACGGTCTATCGCGAGCGGCGCGAGACTCCCGCACTGCTCTTCGGCGCAGCCGCAGCGGGCCTGGCGTTCGCTTTATACCTGACCTATATCGAAGCGCGTGTGTTGGGAGTCTGGTGCATTTTATGTTTGAGTTCGCTGGCTTTGATAACGACGACGACAGTGTTGGCGGCGGTGATCTGGTGGAAACGCGAGAGGAGTGAGTAGCCAGTACCAAGCCCCTAAACGGACGTCGGACTTTGAAGAATTTCCGGTATCGCTAAAGCGATACCCTGATACGAACCAATTCACTCCATGCCCCGGTCCATAACTCGAAAACCAAGAATAAAGACGAAGCCCGCCGCCACCGCTGCCATGCCGGTTCCAGCCGGGAATTTGTGGTTGCATGAGCTCAACAGCGGAGTCTTCGGGAACACGCGCCTGGTGCGGGTTTGGCTGCCTCCCGATTACGACGGCTGGGGCGCGACCGGCTATCCGGTCCTTTACTTGAATGACGGACAGAATCTATTCGATGCGACAACAGCCTTTGGCGGGGTGCACTGGCAGGTGGGCGAGACTGCGAAGCGGTTGATCGCCGAACAGAAAATTCGCCCGCTCATCATCGTTGGCATCGATAACACGAAGGATCGGGCTCAGGAGTATATCCCGTACAGGTCGAAAGATCCCAGAGTTTTGAACGCGAAGGGAAAATGTTATCCCGATTTTCTGCAGCGCGAAGTGATGCCGCTGATCGAAGAGCGTTATCCGGTATTGAAGGGGCCGGAGAATACGGGATTGGGCGGTTCTTCTCTCGGAGGTCTGATCACGTTATACACACAACTGGCTGCGTCTGGCGTGTTTGGACGATTGCTGATCGAGAGCCCGTCTCTTTTCGTTGCAAACCGGAAAATTCTGGACGAATGCCGTCGCTTTCGAAATTGGCCATCCCGCGTCTATGTAGGGATGGGGACGCGGGAAGTGGGGAATGCGGAGAAAGACGCAAAGATTGTCGGCGATATTCGCGAACTGGAAGCTATTCTGCGGGAGGCTGGCTTGAACGAACAAAGGCTGAGGGTTCGCATCGAAGAAGGCGCTTCACATACCGAATCGGCTTGGGCGGCGCGGTTTCCGGAGGCGCTGGAGTTTCTTTATTCTTCGTGAACGAAAAGAACGCGTAGACGGCTTTCCTACGCGACTGCTTCCCTCAACTATGGTTTATTATTATCGGTCTTCTACTCAAAGTCGTCTCTTCGGGGGTCGTCAATGAAGTTTCGCGTTTTGGTGGCGTGGTGTGTTCTGGCGATTGCGCTGGCAATCTCAGCGGCGGCGCAGGCGTATAACGAAGCGCAGTTCAAGGGAATGAAGTGGCGCGGCATCGGGCCGTATCGCGGCGGTCGCGTGCTGGCAGTGACCGGAATTCCCGGCAGTCCCTTCACCTACTACTTCGGCAGCGTTGGCGGAGGCGTGTGGCGCACCACCGATGGCGGCGTGAGCTGGCAGCCGATTTCCGACAAGACCGTGATCTCGTCGATCGGCGCGATTGCCGTGTCGGAGTCGAATCCGAACGTGATCTACGTGGGCACAGGAGAGTCCTGCCTGCGCGGCAATATCTCCTATGGCGATGGAGTCTACAAGACGACCGACGGCGGGAAGACATGGCAGCACGTCGGATTGAAAGATACGCAACACATTGCGCGCGTTTGGATTGATCCGCGCAACCCCGACCATGTGCTGATTGCTGCGCTCGGTCACGCTTATGGGCCGAATCCGGACCGCGGTATTTTTCGCACCACCGACGGCGGCAAGACCTGGGAGAAGATCCTTTATAAGGACGACAAGTCGGGCGCGATCGATCTGGCGGTCGATCCACACAACTCCAACGTGATGTTCGCCGCGCTTTATCAGATCCAGCGCACGCCGTGGAGCATGGAAAGCGGCGGCCCGGGCAGTGGTTTGTATCGCTCGACCGATGGCGGAAACTCCTGGAAGCACCTGGAGGCAAAAGGCCTGCCCGAGGGCATTCTGGGGCGTATCGGAGTAAGCGTTTCGGGCGCCGACTCAAATCGCGTATACGCGCTCATCGAGTCGAAGCAGAGTGGGCTGTATCGTTCCGACGACGGTGGCGAGACGTGGTCCCGCGTCAATGATGACCAGCGGCTCACGCAGCGCGCGTGGTACTTCACCCATATTTTTGCCGATCCTAAGAGCGCGGACACGGTCTACATGCTGAACACCGGCCTGTTCCGCTCGACCGATGGCGGCAAGACCCTGAGTCTTCTTCCCGCGCCGCACGGCGATCACCACGGTTTCTGGATCGATCCGCAGAATCCGAATCGGATGATCAACTCGAACGACGGTGGAGCGACAATCTCAGTCGATGGCGGAAAAAACTGGTCCACCGAGTACAACCAGCCCACGGCGCAGTTCTACCACGTGGCGACAGACAACCAGTTTCTCTACAACGTATACGGCGCGCAGCAGGACAACTCAACGGTGGGCATCGCCAGCCGCACCGACGACGGTTATGTCGGGCGGCAGCACTGGTTCGATGCGGGCGGCGGAGAGAGCGGCTACATTGCGCCTGACCCGCGCGACTCAAACATTATCTATGCGGGATCGGGCGGCGGCGCGGTCACGCGCCTCGACCGCCGCAGCAATCAGGAGCAGGACATTACAGTCTGGCCGGAGGATGGCGCGGGCCACGGCGTTGGCGATCTGAAATACCGGCTGGCATGGACAATGCCCATCGTGATCTCACCGCATGATCCCAATGTGATTTACACGACCGCCGAAAGCGTCTTCAAGACAACCGACGAAGGCAAGAGCTGGACGGCGATCAGTCCCGATCTGACGCGCAACGATAAGAGCAAGCAGGTTTCTTCCGGTGGCCCGCTGACCAAGGACAA
>DATFVD010000287.1:0-4806 GCA_035260505.1 Terriglobales bacterium | reverse complement strand
ATGTTTCCTTATGGCAGCAGTTCAACGCTGCCTACGTGAAGATGTTCTCGCGGGAGTTTCCGGCGCGGGCGTTTCTTGGATCGGGACCGCTTTTGCTTAAGGGGCGATTTGAGATGCTGGGGATCGCCGTAAAGGGGTAGGAGGCCGTGTTACCCGATATCGATAATTCTTAAAATGGATTAGTGTCGAGTACTATTTCTCTCTTGCCACAACGAAGTCTGGCGCCCAAAGCAGCGCTCGCTTTATCTCCGAATCGGGAAATGTGCAGATTGCTTGGCGAGCTGATTCGGCGTACTGGGCGGCTTCTTTGGAGGCATAGTCTAGAGAACCATAGCGGTTCAGGATGGTCAGGATATCGGCGTGAGTGACGCCATTGAATGCGCGGTCGTGCAAGACAGTTTCAATTTGGCGGCGCTCAGCAGCGGCGCAACGCTCCAGAGCGTGAATGACAGCCATGGTGGCTTTACCTTCGCGCAGGTCGCTGGCCACGGGCTTGCCGAGGACACTTTCTGAAGCTGTTAGATCAAGAACGTCGTCCACGATCTGGAAGGCCAAACCAAGATCGCGGCCGTACTGGCCAAGTCGTTCTTCCTCCTGTGTGGTCGCGCCGCCGAGGATGCCGCCGACTCGCATGCACACCGAGAACAGGCACGCAGTTTTGCGATAGATCAGATCGAGATGCTCCTGCAGCGAGATCAGCTTGCCGAGTTTTTCCATCTGGAGCAGTTCGCCTTCGACCATCTGCTGCGTCAGTTCGATGAGGACATCCAGGATGCGGAAGTTGCGCTCCTGCACCGCGATCTTGAACGCCTGCATGTAGAGCCAATCGCCGGCCAGCACGCACATCGAGTTGCCCCACTGGGTGTTGGCGGCCGGACGGCCGCGGCGGATCTGAGCTTCGTCAATGATGTCGTCGTGAACCAGCGTCGCCGTGTGGATGATTTCGACGACCGAAGCGAGCCTGACCGCGCCATCGCCCTTGTAGCCCAGGAGTTTGGCAGAGAGCAGTAACAAGGCGGGACGGATTCGCTTTCCGCCGCCGGCGCGCAGGTACTCACCGATCTCCGTGATCGCAGCGACATTCGAGACTGTGTCGCGTCCGAATTGCTCTTCGATCGCGACAATGTCGTCACGGAGGAGGTCGAAGATCTCTTTCCCGTTGATGGAGGTCGTTGCGCTCAATGCCTTCAGTTGCTCCGTTAATCAGTTGCTGCGGTAATTCGTAAACTGCAGATCGATGCCAAAGTCCTGTTGCTTGACCATCGCGATGATTTCCTGGAGCGTATCGCGATCCTTGCTGCTGATTCGGACCACGTCGGCCTGGATCGAGGCCTGCGCTTTTTTCTTCGAATTTTTGACGAGCTTCACGATCTCTCGCGCCTTTTCGATCGGGATGCCCTGCTGCAGAGTGATCTTTTGTTTCACCGTGCTTCCGGCGGCGGGCTCAAGCGCGCCGTAGGTCAGGCCTTTCAGCGGGACTCCGCGCTTGACCAGCTTCTGCTGGAAGACGTCGTTCACCGCCTTCATCTTGAATTCATCGGCGGAGTGAAGCATGATCGCGTCAGTGCCCTCCATCGCGATCTGGGACTTCGAGTCCTTCAGATCGAAGCGAGTGCTGACCTCCTTCATCGCCTGCTGGATGGCATTGGCGACTTCCGCGAGGTCGATTTTGCTGACGATATCAAAACTGTTATCGGGCATGGGATAAATCCAGGTGTCAGGTGTCAGGTGTCAGGTCTCAGGCGTCAGGCAAAAACAGAGGCCCTGCTTCTTGAAACCTAATACCTGAAATCTCTTTTCACGAATCGCTCACCCCAAATATGTACCCCTGAGAGTAACAGAAGAGACATTATCTGCGCAGGCTGGACGGCTGAGATGAGTGGGTCGTGAGGGTACACGAGCGACACCCGAACGAACCCGAACATGAATTGTCATCCTTCGCTTCGGTCAGGATCACAAAATCGTGGACAACTGCGAATCAAAATGTTGGGTCTGCATTGTCCAGCGGGAGCCCGAAGAACTTGTAGAAATTTTGTGTAGTTTGCGAGCCGATCTCGTCCGCGGGCAAGCTGCGCAGTTCGGCGATTTGGCGGGCCACCTCCCGTACAAACCCCGGTTCATTGCGCTGGCCTCGATGCGGGATCGGCGCGAGATACGGTGAGTCGGTTTCGATCAGCATGCGGTCGAGCGGAACCATTTGAGCTGCGTCACGGATCGGCTGCGCCTTGGGGAAGGTGATGTTGCCGGCAAAGGAAATCATAAAACCCATATCGAGCGCGTGTCTTGCGTGTTCGACGCTTCCCGTGAAGCAGTGCAGAATGCCGCCTAATCCAGTGGATGTCCAGTGGTCGGCGATCATAGTAAGGCATTCGTCCCAGGCGTTCTCGCTTTTTTCGGAGGGGCGGCAGTGAATGATGATGGGCAACTTCGCCGCCTTTGCCAACTCCATTTGCCGCACGAAGACTTTTTTTTGTATTTCTCGGGGCGAGTGGTCGTAAAAGTAGTCGAGGCCGATTTCCCCCCACGCAATTACCTTCGGATGCCGCGACCATTGCAGCATTTGTGAATCGGCGGCTTCGTTTGCAAGATTGGCTTCGTGGGGATGAATTCCGACGCTGGCCCAGACTCGCGGATATTCCGGCTTGCCGTCGTACTTCTCTGCCAGTTGAATACCGCAGTCGGCGGTGTCTGGCCCCTCGCCGTTTCCGATGGCTAGATAGGCTTCGATGCCATTCTGTTTCGCGCGCGCCAGGACTTCGTCGCGATCGACGTCGTAGCGCTTGCCTTCGAGGTGGCCGTGGGAGTCGATGAACACGGTCGTTGGTCGCTGGTCGTTAGTCGCTGGTCGTTCGCGAGATCGTGTGGGGACGGGCGCGTCGCCCGTCCACGCCGAGCGTAGCTCGGCAGTGCTATTTCAGCCGCGTGCCGATGGGCACATCTTCCAGAAAACTCGCCAGGACCGGCTTGCCGCCTTCGGGCGAGGCGGCTACGATCATGCCGTTCGATTCGAGGCCGCGCAGTTTACGGGGGGCCAGGTTTGCTACGATCACGACTTTGCGTCCGATCAACGCTTCCGGTTCGTAGGCTTCGGCAATTCCGGCTACCAGTTGGCGCACTTCGGTTCCCAGATCGACTTCCAGGCGCAGTAATTTGTCGGCGCCCTTTACGCGCTCAGCGGTCTTCACCAGGGCCACACGCAATTCTACTTTTGCGAAGTCGTCGATGCTGATCTTGCCATCGGGGATCGCGGCGGCAGGCTTGGCGGGCGCGGTCTGGCTGGCCGACATCGCGGCGGGCTGCCGAGCTTCGCTCGACTGAACGGGCGAGACGCCCGTCGCTCCACTCTGTTCTTCCACTTGCTGCATCCTTTCTACTGCCGATTTGTCTGCCCGCGGAAACACAGCTTGTACCTCGCCCAGCTTAGTGCCGAGGCGCAGCTGTCCCCACTGTAATTGCATGAGGTCAAATTCCCTGATGTCTCCGAGGCCTATCTGGGCCCAGATCTTCGCGGTGGCATCAGGGATTACGGGATGCGCGAGCGCGGTTACAATCCGCAGAGCTTCGGCGCTTGTGTAAAGCACGGTTGCCAGGCGTGAGCGGCTCTCCTCATCTTTTTTCTCGTCGAGGGCCCAGGGCTCGTTCTCGACGATGTATTTATCTACGGCGGCGACCAGTCCCCAGGCTGCTTCAAGTGCCCGCGAGAACTGGAACTGGTCAAATAGTGTGCCGTAGTCGGCGATCACTTTTTTTGCGGCATCCGCAATCGCGGCATCCGCCTGGGTGTGGGCCGTGTGGGAGGGATACGGTACTTCTCCCTTGAAATAGCGCGTGATCATCGTCAGCGTCCGGCTGGCAAGATTGCCGAGTCCGTTGGCGAGATCAGAGTTATAGCGCTGCACCAGGGCATCGAAACTGAACGACCCATCCTGCCCGAAGACGACTTCGCGCAGCAGGAAATATCGCAAGGCGTCGGTGCCGAGCACATCCACGATGGTTTCGGCGCGCACAATATTTCCGCGCGACTTCGACATTTTGCTTTCTTCAAACAGCAGCCAGCCATGGGCGGTGATCCCCCTGGGTAATGGCAATCCGGCTGCGAGCAGAAACGCCGGCCAGTAGACGCAATGGAAGCGCACAATTTCTTTGCCGATCATGTGCACGTCGGCAGGCCAGTACTTATCGAAATTGCTCGCGTCGTTTGAGCCATAGCCGAGCGCGGTAATATAGTTTGCGAGCGCGTCGAGCCAGACGTAGATCACGTGCTTGGGATCGTCCGGCACGGGGATGCCCCAGGAAAATGTCGAGCGGCTGATGGAAAGGTCGCGCAGTCCTCCGCGCACGAAGGAGAGCACCTCGTTGCGTCGTGTCTCGGGGCGGATGAAGTCCGGCTGCTCGGTGTAAAGGCGAATCAACTGGTCCTGGAACGCCGAGAGCTTGAAGTAATAGTTTTCTTCGTGGACGGTCTCCGTCGGGCGGCCGCAATCCGGGCAGGGGGCGCCGGGGCCAACCGCATCCACGTAAAGTTCGTCCGAAACGCAGTATTGACCGGTGTAGGTGCCCTTGTAGATGTATCCGTTATCGCGGATCTTGCGCCAAAGGGCTTGCACGCCCTGCTGGTGGCGCGGCGATGTGGTGCGGATGAAGTCGTCGTGGGTCAAGCCCATACGCTCCCAGAGCGCGCGGAATTCCGCCGAGATTTCATCGGTGAACTGCTGCGGAGTTTTGCCCGCAGCCTGGGCCGCACGCTCGATCTTCTGACCGTGCTCGTCGGTGCCGGTCAGGAACCAGGTGTCATCGCCCAGCATG
>DATFVD010000286.1:0-2410 GCA_035260505.1 Terriglobales bacterium | reverse complement strand
CCTCTGTATGCAGAGCGGCGGGCGCGGGCGCAGGCGGAAGTCAGGACGTAACAAAGTTTGGTGATGCCCCTGTGAATTCCCTGTGTACCCCCGTGTCCCCTGTGGTTAAATTCAGGCTGTGAAAGTAGCCATCGACATCCGTCGCATGACGGAATTCGGGGTCGGCACCTACATCCGGAACGTGGTGCGCACGCTGGCGCGCCTCGATCCCGAGAGCAAGTACTTTCTCATCGGTTCACCCTCGAAGGTGGCGGAATGTGGTCCGCTGCCGCCGAACTTCCACGCGGTGGCGCTCGACGGGCGTGACGACACGCTGAAGGGGAATCTCGCTTTCCGGGCGATCGTGCGGCGCCTGAAGTGCGACGTAGTTCACATTCCACACCTGTTCTGGATTCCGCGCGGACTCGGTTGTCCTTATGTTCTCACCGTGCACGACCTGTTGGAGCATATGTATGGATCGCGCAACGCTTCAAATTTCCGGCGCAACCTGCATTTTTATCTGACGCGGCGCGTCCTGCGGAAAGCGGCGCGCGTGATCGCAGTATCACATTTCACCAAGAACGAAATCGAAAAGCTCCTGGCCATCCCCGATGAGCGCATTGAGGTGGTCTATAACGCCATCGACGAGCGTTTTCTGCACGGCCATGCCACTGAAGCGGATCGGGAACTGATTGCTCAGCGCTATCTGGTGAACTATCCGTTCATTCTTTATGCCGGTGCGATTCGGCCGCATAAGAATGTGGTGCGCATCATCGAAGCCTTTTCGGCGCTGAAGAGCGAATTGCAGAAGGAGCAGCAGTTCCCGGATCTGAAACTCATCATCATCGGAGACGATCTTTCCAGCCATCCGCGCCTTCGACGGACGGTGGTGCGCAGCGGCGTGCAGAACGATGTGCGTTTCCTGGGATTCGTGCCCATCGAAGTGCTGCGCATTTTTTATGATGTGGCGAAGGTCTTTGTATTTCCCTCGCTTTACGAAGGCTTTGGGTTGCCACCACTCGAGGCGATGGCCCACGGAACCCCAGTGGTCACTTCGAACACGTCGAGCCTGCCGGAAGTTGCGGGGGGGGCAGCCCTGCTGGTGAATCCGGAAAACGTGTTTGAGATCCGGCGGGGCTTGCAGCGAGTGCTGCTGGATCCGGTACTGCGCGCGCGGATGAAACAACGCGGCTATGAACAAGCGCAGCGATTCTCCTGGACCAGTTCGGTATCGAGAATCCTTGAGATCTACCGCGAAGTGGCGGGCGACCGTGTTCCTCGCGGCGTCGCCGCGGATTGAGGGAGTGCTTACTCCCGTATAATGAAAATCTCCGCGATGAAATCCGGCTCCGCGCCCAATCTCGAACAGCCGGCAATCGAAATCACGACAATGACCCGTCCGAATCGGTTGCTCTCGGACTGGCGGATTTCCGTGCTGGTGTTGATTGCTTTGTGGACAGTCATCTACATGGCGGGACTCTCCCGGCCCGCCTTGCTCGATGATGCCGACACGGTACACGCCGAGGCCGCGCGCGAAATGGTGCAGCGGCACGACTGGGTGACGCTGTACGCCAATGGCGTCCGCTATCTGGAAAAAGCTCCGCTGATGTATTGGGGCGTGGCCACGAGCTACACGCTGTTCGGCGTCAGCGAATGGAGCAGCCGCTTCCCGCTCATGCTGGGCGTGCTGGCGATGATTCTCTCGACGTACGGTTTGGGACGCTGGGCTCTGGGGAGCGAAGGCGGATTCGATTCCGGGTTGGTGCTGGCGACCGCGCTCGGACCGTTTCTTTTTACGCGCTTTCTGATTCCAGACGTCGCCGTCGGTCTGTGGCTTACGCTGACGTTCTGGCTCTTCCTCGTATCGCTGGAGCAGCCGAAGCCGGAGCGTTGGACCTGCTGGGGCCTCGCTGCGGTGTGCGCGCTCAACGTGCTGACCAAGGGACTGATCGGGCTGGTGTTTCCGGCAGCAGCGATCGTGCTTTATCTGCTGCTGACAGGGAATTTGTGGCACTTGCTGAAACTGCGGCTGGTTTCGAGCACAGTCGTCTTTTTCGCGATCGCGGCGCCCTGGCACATTTTGGCGGCGTTGCGAAACCCGGCGCAAGGCCAGGTGCGAGGATTTCTGTGGTTCTATTTCGTCAACGAGCACATCCTGCGCTTCCTGAACAGGCGCATGCCGCGCGATTACGACACCGTCCCCCTGCTGCTGTTCTGGGCGTTGCTGGCGTTGTGGCTGATTCCGTGGACAATGTTCCTTCCCCAGTCGCTGCAGGAACTGCCATGGCGCTGGCGCGAGTTCCGCGCGCAGATGTCGCGGCGCCAGCGTGCGTATTTGATGTTCTTCTTGTGGAACGTGGTGATCGTGGGCTTCTTCAGCCTTTCCACGCGGCAGGAATACTACACGATCCCGGCGATTCCGGGCATGGCA
>DATFVD010000285.1:0-6901 GCA_035260505.1 Terriglobales bacterium | reverse complement strand
CTCCGCCGGCCACAACCTCATGGGTGAAAAACCGGACGAAATCCTCGATATCCTGCTCGAATTCCTCCGCGCTTCGTGATCTTACCGCGGCGCATCGGGACGCCTCGCGGTACACTTCACGCATGACTGCGCGATGCATGGTTCTCGCTCTTCTGCCGATCGTTCCGCTTGCGGCCTACGCCCAGAGCGCCTTGCCGGAATACGCGTGGATCGGCGCCGGCGTGCGAACGCGCCCCGCGTACGACGGCTCGGCCGCGCAGAGAACGGATTTGATTCCGACGGTGAGGTACTACGGCCGCCCCTGGTTCGTCCGCACCACCCAGGGGATCCTGGAGGGCGGCGCCCGGATGGAAGTCTCCCGCGGGCTCAATGTCGGGGCGCAGCTCGCCTACGAGGGAGGCCGCCTCGCGAGCGAATCGGATTTCCTCAGGAACAACAACGTCCCGGACATCGACCCGAGCGCCTCGGTCGGACTGCACATCGAGTGGGATCAGAACCTCGGCCCGATGCCGGTCACGCTGCTCGCGCGCGGGCGCCACTTCCTCGACAGCGACCGGGGCGCGCAGGCCGATCTGCGCCTT
This sequence comes from Terriglobales bacterium, assembly GCA_035260505.1. GTDB lineage: Bacteria > Acidobacteriota > Terriglobia > Terriglobales > Acidobacteriaceae > Acidiflorens. Next base: position 6,320 of record DATFVD010000285.1, on the reverse strand, counting down.
ACCGCGGGCGTCTTCAGCCGCGGCCCGGTGAACGCCGGAGTGTTCGTCCAGGGGACCTGGGCCAATTCGAAATCGAACCAGTCCTTCTACGGAATTACGCCCGCGCAATCCACCAGCCTGCCCGCGTATACGGCGGGAAGCGGCCCGCTGTTTGCGAGCGGCGGATTGCTCTGGGGCGTCGATCTCGGCCGGAAATGGATCGTGGTCGGCAATCTGGAGGCGCGAAGGCTGCACGGCGATGCCGCGCGCAGCCCGCTCGCCGAACGCACCTCGAACCACTACGCGAGCGCGAGCCTCGCGTATCGATTTTGACGCGCGACCCCGGAATTCGGTGAACGCTTAAACGATCATAGAGCATGGAAACCCTCGGTTTCGAACGCGCATTGCTGCCACACGGCTCCTTCCTGATCGCTTTCCTTGCCGGTGCGGGATTCTATGGAATTCGCTACGTGCTGATAGCTGGCATCGCGTTCCTCGCCTGGTACGGGAGGCGCGGCACCTCGCGGCGCAGCGGCAAGCTCCAGCGCGCCATGCCCCGGGGTGCGCAAATCCGGCGGGAAATCGCCTATTCCGCCACGGCCGTCCTCGTCTTCGGCCTCGTCAACGGGGTGATCTTCGGCTACGGCATCGTGCCCCATACGCAGGTGTACTGGGACATCGCGCAATACGGCTGGGCCTACTTCTGGTTGAGCATCCCGCTGATGATCCTCGTGCACGACGCCTATTTCTATTGGACGCACAGGCTGTTGCATACCGAGGCGCTGTTTCGAACCTTTCACGGCGTCCATCACCTTTCGACCAACCCCACGCCGTGGACGTCCTACGCGTTTCACCCGCTCGAGTCGGTCGTCCAAGCGCTCGGGGTGGTGCTGATCATGTTCATCATGCCCACGCAACCATGGGCGATACTGATCTTTCAGACCATCTCGACCGCGGTCAACGTGCACGGCCACCTGGGCTATGATCTTTATCCGCGGGGGTGGCCGCAACACTGGCTGGGCCGCTGGATCAATACTTCGGTGGCGCACAATACCCACCACGACAAGCCGCGCTACAACTTCGGGTTCTATTTCCTGTTCTGGGACCGCTGGATGGGGACGCTCGATCCTTCCTACGAAGCGAAATACCGCGAGCGCTTCGCCGCCAGCATGAGTTCCTAGTCGCGCAGGGCCAGCAGCACCGGCTGATGGTCCGAGGCGTCGGTCTCGCCGTTGACGACCACGTCCTCGACTCGATGGGCGAGATCCTCCGTAACGAAAATGAAATCGCAGGCAAAGGGCGGCCCCGGCCACTGCAGCTTGTCGTGCACGCCCAGCGTGGGCGCGTGCGGTTTTCCCGGATGGCGCAGCCGCCACGCGTCGCGGTAGGCGGGAACTCCCGCCGCGAGCGCGGACTGCAGGCGCGCGTACATCGGGTCATCCGGCGGGAAATTGAAATCCGCCGTGAGAATGCCCGAAGCGGGACGAGGCACCGCTCGAAACGGGCCGCTCTCTTTCGCCTGGGCCGGCGCGGCGGCGTGGCCCGCGGCTTCGATCTGCAGGCGGCGCAGTTCCTCGACCTGCGCGGCGCGCTGCTTCGCCGAGTAGTACTCGAGGTGCGTCGTGGTCACGCGCAAGGCGCCGGAAGGCGCGTCGAGGACGACTTCGACCGCCGAGCGCTGCATGCTGGCCGCCGAAGGATCCGCCTGCCAGGGCAGCAGGCGCCGGAACACCTGCAGGATCGGAAGGCGCGTGATGATCGCGTTGCCGAATTCGCGCCAATCCCCTCCGGGGGCGGGCACGTCCATCGCGACGCCCTTCACTACGGTGTAGTCCGGAAACAGCCCGGCGAGCGTCTCGTACTGGTTCTCCCCCGAGCTTCCCGCAAGATCGGGGTAGTTGCGCGCGACCTCCTGCAGGCACAGCACGTCGAAATCGGCCATGTCCCTCGCGACCTTGCTGATGCGAGCCGGGTTGACCCGGTCGTCGCATCCGCGGCACCACTGGATGTTCCAGCTGATGAGCTTCATACTTTTTGATAACAATACTGTTCTTATTATTATTCTTATTACTCTGACGGAATGATACCGCCGAAGATACCGTACGGCGCGACGCATGGAAAGCGCCGGAATCAGACGGTCGAACGCGCGCTCGCAACCCCGATCAAGTGCAATCGGGCGCACGGAGCGCCAATCGGCATCACTGTAGTGCTGCAGCGGCAGAGAACGCCGGCGAATGGCGGATCGAATTTCCTATCACTCGGAGACGGTCATGGCTTCGAGAAGAGCCGTCTCACCCTTCACTTCCAGCGTCATGGTGGCTCCTGCAGGAACCGTCCAGTACTCATCCGTGGAACGTGTTTTTTCAACCCCTTCAATGAGCGCTTTGACTTTTCCTCCGCGGAGCTGGAACACGGTGAAATCATTCACATGGAGTTTCTGCGGACCGAGAGTTGCGTCAATGGACCAGACGCGGGTGGCAACACTCAGGGCGATGGTCTTGCCATCCTTGGTCTTCAATTGCATCTTTCCGGCGTAACGCTCTTGCACGCGAAAAGACTTCCACGCTTCGGCACCCTTCCGTTTTGCGTCGTCCTGGGCGCGGCTGTGCCCACCAGCGGTGAAGACGAGCAAGAAGAAAAACATCCAGCGGGCCACGTAAAGTGTGTTCATCGTCTTTCCCTCCTCACGGATCGACATCCAGCATGAACACTTTCCCACCAACTCCAGCGATAAATACACGGTCTCCGACCAGTGCGGGCTCGCCGAAGAACCCACCGGAGCCGGGCAGGTCGATGTCCTTCAAGACCGCGGGATCCGGCACGAGTCGAACTACGGAGCCCAAAGACCCGAGAATCTGACAAATAGCAAACGGAACAGCAGGATTGCTACAGCGATATCCGACAGGCGGCACAAGACTGGGGTCGCCAATTACCACGAGATGCCCCTGGCTGGTTCCTACAAAAACGATCCCGTTGTTGATCGTTGGTGGCCCGAGTCGGTAATAGAATCCACCGGACGTGGCCGGAACGTCCTTGAGCCAGCGGATGCGGCGGTTTTCCGGGGCGCAGACGTTTAAGGCATGCAAGCGGGAATAGCCAGCGCTCAAATTAGTGGTGGTTTGCAACCCACCGACAGAGGCAACATAAACGTCGCCCCAAGCGGCTCCGGGTCGCTTGTAATCGGTGTCTCCATGGAAGGTTCCATCGCCAGTATGGAAACCGCCGGTTACCCAGGGTCCCGTAGGAAAGCCCCAGCGGACATGGCCGGTAGCGGTCTCCACCGACCAGGCCCAACCGTCTTTCTGCTGAGAAACGGCCAAGGTTCCACAGCTGGTGAGCATGACTGCTGCACCGGCAGCCCAGTCCGGATCGTCATCCAGAGCGTATGGCACAGGCTGATGCTGCCAGACGATATTGCCGGTGTTGCGATCCAAGCGGAGAAGGCTAAGGCCGTGATTGACTGCCGGTTGCGTGGCGTTTCCGTTTGCGGTGTTTCCCGTGGTGACGTAGATGTCATCGAGAGCGGCCGGGGAGGTCCAGACGCCCCCGCCGCGAGTACTCGTTGACACGTAGCTGAAAGCGGGGTCGATGGCCCCGTTAGCGAGCTGAACGGAGACTACCCTTCCGTTCTGTATTGGGTTGTCGCAATGGTCGCCGATTCCAATATACACGTGGCCGTTGAAAACCAACGGAGAGGAATAGCCGATCTGCTCGTGAAAATCGTTGAAACCGTTTCCCGTGATGCGGGAGAGAACAGGCGACTCCCAAATGAGGGCACCGGTCTGGGCGTTGAGGGCAAAGAGATGGCCGTCGCCGAGATGTGCGCCGGAAGATCGGTCGGGAGCTCCAAATATGACGGCCTCCGTTCCCCCGATCTTGGTAACGGTGGCGCTCGAGGCGATTCCGAAGCTCGAGGGGTTACAGGTGAACGTGGAGGTCAGCGCCTGCCCTCCGGAGGGAGGATATTGCCAGATTACCGCGCCCGTATCCGCATTGAGAGCGTAAAGGAAGCCGTTGCCATTCCCGATAAAGACTTTGCCCTTGTGAACAACCGGTGAAGCAAAGAAGCCCTGGCCTCCGGGGGCGTTAAATGTCCACACGATGTGCAAACTCGTGACTTTCGTTGGATCCGAGAGTCTGGACTTATGGAATTGATTGCCCGTGCGAAGAGCATCGTGGCGGAAGGCAGGCCACCCTTTGGAACATCCTTGCAACCCGCTGCAAGCGGCCAGGATCAAAAGCGCGGCGACCGTTCGCCTGGGTTTCATGGTTACCTCCCTTTCCACTCGCATTTTTCGGTGGTCCCCGGCTAACGGGGCAGGAATAGCCTTGCGCGAATTTCCAACGAGGTTTCCCCTTTGCTTTCCAGAGAAAACTCCTCGCCCTGCGCGATGGAAACGGAGGAGCCGGAGGTGAGTTCCCGGGACTTGCCGCCGGCAGAAAACTTGCCTTCGCCGTTAAGGACTTCGAAAACTGCGGGGCCAGGAAGCGAGATCTTCTCCGCCACTTTTCCAGGCACAACGAAGAGGTCACGAAACTCAATGGCGACGCCTTTGGGACCGTCCGCCTGAAAGACCGTTCGGCTCAGGAGATTCGCCCGCACCTCCCGGTAGGGATTCTCCGGGGTATACGGTGAGATATTCTTTTCATCATGCTGCGCTTCCGGAAGTAGCGGAGTGGCTTGCGGCTGCGATTCGTTCTCGCATCCCACCAGAGCAATGAGAAACGCAGAGGCCAAAAAGGCTGATAGAAAACCGGTCGGGGAGAGTCCGTGTTTCATTTCGTTCTGCCTTTTGGAAAAATCCTGTTCGCTAAGAATGAGGATGACATCTCTGGGGGCCCGGACCTGGCTGCGATTGACGTAATGGCGAAGAACTTCGCCACCAAAACCTCGGAGAACGATTCCATGGCGCACCTCCCTCTTCGCCGCGGGCAGGGTGTCTTGTTACCCTGGGCGCCGCGCACGTATTGGAACTGCAGCGAAGAAAATCTACGCGCGTGTTACTCGCAGGTCAAATAAGCAAATTCTAATTTAGGGAGCGACCCGACATTTCCCGTAAGGGTTTACCCGAGTTGTTTGTTCTAGGAAAAAATTTCTCTCCGGGAAACCTGCCGGTGGGTCCGTTTCGAGTCGCGCAGGTCTATACTTTGACTACAGATCCTTTGTTCTGTACGCAACGATTGCGTCGTTAGCGGAGCAGCCCTGAAAAAAATGTGCAGAGGGAGCGAATATGAGAAGGATTTCAGCCCTGGGCCTTAGCACTCACGCAGGCGTTCTAGTCCTTGCCTGTCTACTGCCTGCGCTGTCCGCCCTTGCGCAGCGGTCGGAGAACGGGTGCAGAATTGCCACCGGTCCCGCTCAACAGGAGAAGAGTGCGGATCTTGAGAAGAAAAAGCTCTTCCGCATCGAAGTGGAAGACGCGATTGAGGCGGAACTGATCGCTCAGCAGCTCAAAGTCAAACCGGAACTCCTGCAGGGTCGTTCTTTCCACTATTGCGGCGACGAGCAAACCAACAAATTGCTCGGCAGCTATGGCTACGAGCCTGCGCTGGCCGATCCCGAAGACGTTTTCAGCCGAGTGGTACGCCTGGCGCGAAAAGGCAATGAAGAAGACCTGCATGATCTTGGAGTCACGGTTGTGTTACGCGAACGCGAATTCTGGGTAATACGGGCGACGCTGAGGCAGTTACGGGCCTTGGAGAAACTCGGGTATGCGATCAAGGAGGTCGGTCGGGAAGAGCCGCGCCCGCGCCAAGTGCGGGTCATGCTGCGCAGCCGGGCGCAAGTTGAGCAAGCGGGAAAACTTGGAATTGACATCTACAGCGTGGCCAGAGCGGAGAAAGGGCGAGAGGAGTTCTACATCTACGGCGGCGCCTTCGACAACGCGATCGACGGACTCAAGAAGCAAGGTTTCAGAGTTGAGATCTTGCCGGATCCGCAGGGAGTAAAACGATGAAAGCTCGATACGCAGTCGCTGCCTTCACTCTGTGTTTTGCAGTCTCGGCATCAGCCCAAATTGACTTCACCCATTACCACACGCCTGCGAGCCTGTCGAGCGACTTGTCCGGCCTGGCAAGCGCGCATCCAACCTTGGCCCAGATGGTGACCATTGGCACGTCCGTGCTGGGACTTCCCATCCGGGGAATCAAGATTTCCACCACCCCGGCAGTGGATGACCCGGCCAAGAACGACGTGATCTTTGTCGGGCTGCACCATGCCCGTGAGTGGCTCGCCGCCGAGATGCCCTTGTACCTGGCAGAGTATCTCCTGACGCACTACGCCACGGACACTAGCCTGCAGACGTGTATGAATCATTTGCAGATCTGGATCATCCCGGTGT
>DATFVD010000284.1:0-6708 GCA_035260505.1 Terriglobales bacterium | reverse complement strand
TGTCGACAATTGCCAGCATGTGCTGCTCGGCTGCTGCACCAACCTGCTCGATTTCTACCGGCGCGCGGGAGTGCAGGACAAAATTCGCTGGTATGAGAAGCTGACCTTCCTCGAGCCGGGAGGACGTGCTTCCGTGATTGCACCTACGGCGCTCCCAGCTCCGCTGCATACCGCTCTGGCGTTTCTACGAGCCGATTGCCTGAGTTTTCGCGACAAGATGGCCATCACCCGCGCCATGGCGGTACTCGCTCCTTCTACTCCGCCGGATCGGGGCGAGTCGTTCCTCGCCTGGCTCAAACGCCACGGGCAAACCGAGCAAGCCATCGAGCGTTTCTGGAAGACAATTCTCGTCAGTGCCTTGAACGAGGATCTTGATCAGGTTTCTGTCCCTCATGCGGCGCAGGTTGTGCGCGAATCGTTTCTGAAATCGGCCGCTGCCGGGCTCATGGGAATTCCAACCGTGCCGCTCACTGACCTCTACAGCCAGACGGGAGATTACATCCGCGCTCGAGGGGGAGAGATCCAGTTTCGTGCAGGTGTGGAATCGTTTCGAGCGGAAAGCTCGGAAGTAAGGGTGACGACGAACGGGCAGGAACTGAAATTCGACTATCTGGTCATGGCGGTCCCTTTTGATGTGCTGCGGCGGATGTTGCCCGATGCTCCGTCGGCTGCGCCCTTGGCGGCGGCACTTGGCCAATTCTCGACATCACCGATCACCGGCATCCATCTCTGGTTCGATCGCCAGATCAGCGAACTGGATCATGCCGTCCTGCTCGACCGCACCATCCAGTGGATGTTTCACAAATCGCGGCTGATCGAATCCCGCAAGACTGAAACGCGCAAGAATGAAACGTCCGAGAATCAAATGCGCGAGAACGGCAGCGGCAGCTATGTCGAGCTGGTTGTAAGCTGCTCCCGCAGTCTGATCGAGAAGTCGAAGGCAGAAATTGTCGAAATGGCGGTGAAAGAGGCGGAAGAGTTTTTTCCCGATGCGTGCGAAGCGAAATTGCTGAAATCGACCGTGATCAAGGAAGTGCATGCGACATATTCGCCGCGTCCGGGAATCGACCAGTACCGGCCCAAGCCAGAGACAGCATGGCCCCGAGTCTTTCTGGCCGGCGATTGGACCGCAACCGGTTGGCCCGCCACCATGGAGGGAGCGGTTCGCAGCGGCTATCTTGCGGCGGAAGCGCTGTCGCGGGCCGCCGGGGGCAAGAGCGCAAGCTTTCTCGTTCCAAATCTGGCCCCGAGTGGACTGATGAAGCTGTTTGGCTGAGACTCTCGACGAACCCGGTTACTTCAGTTTACAAGCCCGCGTTACCTGCCATTCTCAAGGATCTCCCGCGACAGACGATCTAATACTCATGGCTGAGAAAACCAATGGGGACGACTTTCGTCCTCGTAACCCGCGATTCAGTTGCGGAGGTCTCGCGAAGATTAGTGTCCTTCCATCCAACGGCATTTTTCTTTCGGCGAAAATCCTCAACCTGAGCCTCGGCGGATGCTGCGTCGACATCCCGGAGCCTATTGAATGCGGCGCGCGCGCTGAGATCGTGGTGCACGTAAACTCTGCTTCGTTCCGTGCCGTTGGTGAGGTGAAGGGAATTCGCGCCAACTCCGAAGCTGGCATAGAGTTCGTCTATTTAAGCAGGGGCGGAAAAGACCTGCTCGCGGATCTGATCGCGGAGTTGGCGAGGCTGCAGGCGTTCATAAACCATCTCAAAACTGTGCGCCGCGAAACGGAAGCGGAGGCGTTCCATAAGCACCTGGAGAGCGGGAAACTTCTGGCGGCGATGTGGAGCGAGCGGCTTCGTTCTCCGGGGGCACAGGCGCCTGCGGAGAGTCCGGAAACGGATCAAGCAACTTCCGATGGCGGGGGGCCGGACAAGGAAGCGCAACCGCTCGTGATCCCTGTCCGTCTATTCCGTTAGGGGGATTCAGACCGCCATCAACACAACGCCGCCTGCGACGAGCAAAGCCGCGATCCAACGCCGGCGTCCAACGCGTTCGTGCAGAAATATGCGTGCGGCAACCGCATTGGCCACGAAGGTGAGCGAGGCGGAAGCGGGCACGACGAGACTAAGATTCCCCCAGGAGAGGCCGAAGAGCAGGCTGTAGAACGCCACCGCCATCGCCATCAGGCCGAGAGCAAACGTGGGTGTGGCCAGCACGCGCCCTATGACCGGCAATACTCCACGCCGCTTCCAGAGTTCACCGACATCGCCGACTCTTTTCATCGAATAGGAGAGCAGCACGTCCCCGGTGCTCGAGGCCAGAACGATGAGCCCAATCGCGGACCAGGCATAGACGTCTTTCACGATTTCACCTCCACGGAAACAGCGTCGCGAGGAGCGTCCTGGGAACTCTGGCGTTGGTGGTCTGGCGTAGCCGACGGGCCGGCAGCCACGAGACCCACGCCGGCGGCGATCAGTGCAATGCCAAGCCATCGCGTCGGCGAAATCTCTTCATGAAAGCTGAAGTGAGCAATCAAGGCGACGAGCACATATCCGAGCGAGGTGGCTGGCAGAACATACGTAAGGTCAGCCCACGAAAGCGCGGACATGTAACACGAGAAAAATGCCAGCAGCAGGAGGATTCCCGCTGCTACCCAAGGATTGAGGATGGCCAGCAGCAGACCAGGAAGATTGTGGAGGGAAACACTGCCGAGATCTTTCATGCCGCGAGCCAGCAGGGAATCACCCGCAGTACTGAAGATGGTGATTCCCGCCAGGACGAGGTATTTGCGAAAGGTCACTTACGATCCCACTCCGGATTACTTATTGATGGAGCGACGGGCGTCTCGCCCGTCCAGCAGCATCGTGGCCGGGCGAGGACGCCCGGCTCTCCACTAAGCTTTGGCCGGTTCCTGGGCAGGCGCTTCCTTGCGGTTGTCCTTGACCCACTTGTGGCGCTGCGCACGCAGTTTCAGGAAGGTACGCGCTTCTTTGTACAAGCGCTTCCGTTCGGAGTTGTCGAACATCGCTTTCCTCAAAATGCGGTACGCGGCCTTGGGACGGAAATAATATTCGTCGTAGAAGTGATGAACCGCCTCAAGAATTTCCGCCGCGGGCAATCCCGGATACTCGATCTGCACCATCTGGTGCCCACCATCGTCGACCATTTTCGTGTCGCTGGTCATGAAGCCGTTTTTCAGGGCGAATTCGTGTAACTCAGTTCCAGGGTAAGCATGCGCCACCGAAACCTGGATCGTCTCCACGTCGAGTTCCTTGGCGAAGTTGATTGTGTTCTTGATGGTGTCGCGAGTTTCTCCGGGCAGGCCGAGGATGAAATCTCCGTGGACCACGAGTCCCAGCTTGTGGCAATCCTTGGTGAACTGCCGGGCGCGCTCAATGGTCGCGCCTTTCTTGATATTCTTCAGAATCTGTTGATCACCCGATTCGTAGCCCACGATCAGCAGACGGCATCCCGCCTCTTTCATGGCCTTGAGCGTCTCGAAGTCGGTGGTGACTCGCGATGTGCACGACCAGGTTAGGCCCAGCGGCTTCAACTTGGTGCACAATTCGATGGTCCGCGCCTTCTGGAGGTTGAAGGTGTCGTCGTCGAAAAAGAATTCCTTCACGTACGGCCAGTAGTCTTTTGCCTTCGCCATTTCACGCGCTACATCATCGGTGGAGCGTTTACGCCACGGATGTCCACTGAGTGTCTGGGGCCAGAGGCAGAAGGTGCACTGCGCCGGGCATCCGCGCGTCGTGTACAGGGACACAAAGGGGTGGAGCAGGAACGGCACATTGTAGCGGCGGACATCCAAGTCACGCCGGTAGACGTCTGTCACATGCGGCAGCGCATCGAGATTCTCGATCGTTGGCCGGTCAGGATTATGAACGACATGTCCATTCTTGCGGTATGAAATGCCGAGAATGTCTTCGATCGGCTTGCCCTGCGCGTATTCCACGATGGAGTAGTCGAATTCCTTCCGGCAGGCTACGTCAATTACCTTTGCTTCCATCAAAGATTTCTCGGGCAGCACGCTAACATGGGGTCCAACGAACGCGATCTTGATGTGAGGATTGCTGTCTTTGATAGCCTCCGCGATGCGGACGTCGCCGGGGAACCCCGGAGTGCTGGTGAACAGCACGAGCAGTTCGTAGTCCTTGCAGGTGCGGATCGTTTCTTCCGCGGTGATATGGTGCGGCGGGGCATCCAGCAGCCGCGCGCCTTCCAGCATCCCTGTCGGATAGGCGAGCCAGACCGGATACCAGTACGATTCGATCTCACGCGTAGCGGGCCAGCGCGAGCCCGCGCCCCCGTCGAAATTCTCAAAGGAAGGCGGATTCAAGAACAGTGTTTTTAAGGGCATATTGGGAGTCTCTATTTTAGCACTTTCACAAGCACACACACCCCCGCCGACGCTACCACTCTGGTACGTCCGAATCGGGGGCCGAAAGCTTGGAAATCCTTGTCCGAGTGTGCCTTAGCAGGGCTCAAACCGCAAAAGAACCTTGTCGAACGTCGTTTTTGCGCATTGAAGCGCGAGAATCAGGACCGGCTGGAGGAGCTGATTTGTAATCGTTTGAACTCGACCTTTGCGGACAGCGTTGGCCAGGCTCCATCTGTCGGATAGAGGCAATATTCTGCCTGACCCCCGTCTTGCCGGACGCGCCGAGTGACGATGGCGCTGGGGGTTCTGAGCGTTATGGCGATTTAACGTCAACTACCGCGCGGTGAGCCTGCCTTTTGCGCTGACGCAACCCCTAACCGTTTTCGGATGGCAGCGAACCAGAGCGTTCTTTCCGGAGCGACAAGAGGATTGCCAGCGCTGCGAGCAATGCCGTCAGATTGAGCATCGTCTGTGCGATATGGATAAGTCCACTGGTTTTCGGGAGCAAAGCAGCGACGGGAAGCAGCATGAAGCTTCCGACAAGTGAAACGAACAGGGCCTTCTCGTCCCTTCGAAACGGGGCACGGGCAAAGTTAATCCCGATGGCGTAGATACCGCCCCATATCGCGATGTTGATTGTTACCACCAGCCAAGTTGGAAGGGATCCAAAACTCAGCCATGTCCACGAAGAGGGTCGCGCTGCTACCTCTTCATGAAACCGACGGCCAAGAACACTACCTGTAAACGCCAGAGCGAACAACGCCGCAAAAGGAGTGGTGACGACCTGAAGTCGACCGGGCATCGCGCCGACCGGCGTCGTAGGTGCGTCTTTGGGAGGACGCCAGTAGTGGATGACGCGATGAATCGCGGCTCCAGCCGAATAGGACAGGCCTCCGATAAAAAGCGGTGTCAGAAAGAGCTTGTCGGGGCATCTTGAGTCGAATCCTCCTTCGCGCCAGTTGTTGAACTGGCAGTTTGCCGTGAAGAAATGCTCGATGAAGGAGCCTGACCCAACAAGGGCACTTCCAGTCGCTCGCCAGTCTAAGACCCGGAGAACGAAAACTATAGTGGCTGGAATCCAGACCCACAGGGCAGACCTGCTCGTGAAGGTGCCGCTCACCGCGTACGCAAGAGATGCTCCCACGACGACAACCAGGAACATTAAATGGTCAGAAAGGAACTGCTGTGGCGTGTTAACGGAAGTAAGAAAAGGGCTGAAGACACCGTATATCAAGCCGCCTGCCAAGATGGTCAGCCATGGCACGGCGAGTGTCGCAATGACTATATGCCCCACGTATGCCAGTGTTCGTTTCATCATTCTCGGTTTGTTACACCGGCCATGGTACGCGGGTGTCAGGGGCGGTCCAAGGAAATCCGGCTTTTACGTGAGATGACTGTCGTAAGCAGGCGATAGCACTCAAAACCCCTGCCAAGAGTCCGCCCGACGGTGCGACCCGTCCGACAGCACGTGGCGAAAGCTCAAGTCTCGGCTCTGACTGCTGATTTCTGCGTCATTTAGACGCGGGACCCGGCAGCGCCCAACTCTCCAGATCTCCAGTGGCCCGGAGCAGGTTCAGCCGGACCCGCTGGTACTCAAAATCAGCATCCTGGAAAAGTAGATAGCGTTCGGCGGCTTGCACCTGTGCATCGGCCAATTCATGCAGGGTGCCAGTCTTGGCGTCGATCTTGGTTTGGACCGCTTCCAGGCCCGACTGTGCCAGTTGATATTCCAATCGCGCCACCTCGCGGGCGGCCTCGAGTTGTTCGGCAGCGCGCTGCAGTTTTAGCGTTTCTTCAGCGACCTGATTACGAGCCGCCTCGGCTTGTTTTTTCGCCTTGAGGGCCTGTGCTTCCGCAGCATCGGCTCGAGCGCGCTGGCTGGCGTTGAACAGCGGGATCTTCAGGGCGATGCCGATCGTGGCGTTGTCCACCTGAAAGGTGTGCGGCGGAAAGTACTTGGTGTAATTATTGAAGGTGGAGAACCGCGCATACTGCGCCGAGAAATCGATCGACGGATATAACGCGCGGTGCTCACCCAAAGCTCGCATCGTTTCCGCCAGGGAACGCTGCTCGGCTAGCTTGATGGCGGGACTGGAGGCAATCGCTTTCTCCGAAAGATCTTCTTCGGAGGCAACGGGCGGGAGTGCCGGAATTGTTTCTGGCGCGAGATCGATGGAGGAGACCGGCAAACCGGTCAGCGTTGAGAGATGGCGCCGAAGGACGTCGGCGTTGCCGCGTGCCTCGGCCCGATGAAGGCGTACGCGTGCTGCGGTCAGCTTTGCTTTGTTTAAGTCCACGGCGCTGTCCACGCCTTCGTGCAAGCGCTCACCCACCGCCTGTTCGATTTGCTGCGCCTGCGCTTCGTCCTG
>DATFVD010000283.1:0-5052 GCA_035260505.1 Terriglobales bacterium | reverse complement strand
CCCCCCAATTTGCGCTAAACCATTGAAACATAAGTACTTACCTCTAGACTCTAGAAAACAATGGACTTAGCGTCGAAGTGGTCTGATCGGGCCTGATCAGGCGCATCGAGCGCGCACTGCCTATCCGGTCTTCATTTTCGGGTATGGCGATCGGCGTGTCTATGACGGCGGTCACTGCTCATTGTGATGAAAGATGCGATGAAAGATGTGATGAAAAAAGTCGGTGGTGATAGGGAATTTGCTGCGGACAGTTGGTAAGCCCACTCATCGCAAAGGGCGCGATGAATGGGCACCCGCGCGGTTGTTGCTCTTCGACTGAATGTGATCTATAGATATATCGGCATCGCAAAAGGAGGTGGACGTGGCGACCTCATCCATTCGGAACGACCCGCCGAACCCGCGCGACACTGATCTGCACGAACATGACCCGCACGACAAACTTGGGGCTCGCATCGCAATTGTCGAAGAACACGTCCGGCTGGAGAACGCGCATGATCTCGAGGGCGTTCTCGGGACTTTCGGCGACGCCGCGCGGTACGACGACGAGCCCTGGGGCGAACACTTCAACGGACGCGACGGAGTCCGCCAATTCTACGAGCAACTGATGAAGGCCCTGCCTGACTTACAAATCGAGATCCAGCGGCGCCACGTCGGCGACGACGCAATCATCCTCGAAGTTTCGTTTTTTATGGGCAAGGGCCGCAGAGATTCCCCAAGGTATAACTTGTTCACTATCTCATCGGAAGGGTCGATTACACCGACGCCTTTGGAATTGACCACTGGATGAAATTCTGCTTTTTTGTAGTCGACGCCAGAGGCGGTCTGTGGAATTGTAAAGAGGGTAATGATGAGGACAGCAACCCAGAACTTCCTAAAGGGGTAATTAGGACACTACCGAATTGTCTTGACACAAGATTAGTCATCGCGTAACGTGCAATCGCTTAGCGAGTTGGCGGTCCGAAGAGTGGCAACTTTTCGGCATGAGGGACTCCTCCTCGCTGCTTCCCTGGAAAATCCAAAGTAACTAGTGTGCCGCCATCTTCTGACGCGGTGCGTGAGGCATAGCCATGATGCGCTGAGCCGTTTGCCAGCAGTTTCAGTGCTAGGCGCAAGGAGGGGTTCCCATGTATATACCGCGGAGCATAACTGCCGAGCTTGAGGAGAGATTACTATTCAACTTTCGTGTGGCCCCAGAGGAGCTTGCCACGCAGTTGCCTGTACCGTGGCTTACGCCTTTGGTTATTAATGGCAGCAGCGTCCTATCGTTTTGTATCCTGCATCTCAAGAACGTGACTCTCTGGCCCTTACCTGGCTCGGTAATTGGATGGAAGACCATCTCGTGTGCTTACCGCTGTGGAATTCTCGATTCCTCCGGAGGGTCGCCGCAACCTGCCGTCTGGATTATCGACCGTCTCTCGGATCTTCCAGTGATCGCTAGACTGTCGCCCGTGCTTCTAAATGACACCCTACCTATTATCCTGCCAAGAATTCGGCATTCCGGTGAACAGATCGATGTGGAGATAGACTTCCCAGATTGTCAAAAGCTCTTCAAAGCCAAAATGAGCCCCGCTCCAAATGGAGAGTACCGCTCAAAAACATTTGCGACGTTGAAGGATTTCTCAAGCTTCATTCACAACGGGGTAACAAGCTACGCGGCGTCGATCTTTGGTGACGCCATTACAAAGATCGATCTAATCAAGGAAGATCCCGTGTACCAGCCCTATTCCGCACACGTCGATTTTTCCTGGTTGGACAGCACATGGCGGAATGCCAATCTGGAGTTGGACTCTGTTGTCCGGGCACACGGTGGCCGATATCGTTGGAATTACCGCGGACTCGTTCCGTTGATCAAAGGACCGCTAAGACCGTTCCATGAACTGGAACTATCCACGACTCGTGAGACGCCCTGAGCGAGAGGGCCTCTCAGTATTCGCGAAAGCATTAGTCGCGATAATTTTCCATCGCCCGGGGTTGTGGCTCCTATGCGGTGTGAAGGTCTCCGCTGCCGTACGCAGGAGAAACATTGTCGTCGTCTTTGTCGTGGTGGCGATCATAGCTGCGACTGCATTGACAGTGCCTAAAGAACACCGTTTGGTGACGGTCCTGGCCGTTTGGGGTGCTGGGCATCTGATTTGGGGACTCTATCTTGCCATCGCAGTACACGACCGTGAGTCCGGAAGTCAGTCGGCTTGCAGGAAGTAATCTACTCCCAGATGACGGATTACACCGAAGATGATGGCTGTGCGCTGAAAAAGTGCACCGGCACTTGACGTCGGCAGAGTAACAGACGGGGGTGCACCATTTCTCGCCCTTCGAGAAGTGGCCTGCCGAGCCGCCGACGCCATTCGACTCCGCATTGCTTCTCTTCGAGGCACCGTAGGTTCTACCGATGCGCTGTCCGCGGCGGTTGACTCTCCATCACCACGCGCAGAATGCGGTTGATGCGCGTCTGGTAGCCCTTGCCATGACGCTTGAGCCAATCGAGCACGTCCTCATCCAGACGAATGGTCAGTTGCTTTTTCGCCGGCGGCCAAGCCATTGTCGCCCTTTTGAAAAAGGTCTTGTCGAGCCGCGGAATGTCCGAATAGTCAATATCGGCATCCTTCATACGGTCAATTCGTGCCAAGTCGCTCTTGATAGATTTTTTGTTCACGTCGGTTTCCTTTTCTCATGGAGATAATTCGCGTCCCGTCATCGCGCGGCGCATGGGCTATGACAACCAGACGCCCGGCCAGCAGGCCCAAAGTGATGAGCCGTTCTTCGCCATAGGTGAATCGATCGTCTTCGAAGGTGACGCAGGGTCCGGCAAATACCTGCTCGGCATCCTCAAAGCTGAGGCCATGCTTGGCGAGGTTCTTCCGGTTCTTCGCCTCGTCCCAGTCGTATTTCATTCCGTCTCACGGTTCAATTGTAGTTCTTTTTGTAGTTACACACAATAGGGCGTCGCCCCTTTTTGAAAAAAAGTCTTGTCGAGGCGCGGAATGCCGGACTCGTCAATATCGGCATCCTTGATATACGGACAATCGCGGTTGGCGAAACGCTAACCGGACAACCGCCGGGACGGCGGCGCTACGGGACGGTAACGTCAGTTCCCCCAGCGGCTTTAAAGCCGCGCCCTGCGTGAGACTGGAGTCGTGGCGGGGATTGGAAGTCAAAGCCCCGCCCCTTCGGCTTCGCTCAGGGCAGGCTCTGTCGCGAAAAGCGCGACTAGGACGGGCCACCCTTTAACATTTTTTGATTAGCCTCCATCGAGGCCAGTACCCGTCAGCGGCAAAGTGGCCGCCGCGCCTGCGCTGTTCGTCACCGACAGGGTTGCGTTATAGGTGAAGACGTCCGGCGGTGTGAACGTGATCTGGAAAGTGCAGGTCTGCTGCACGTTCAGCGTTGCCGGGCAGTTGTTGGTTTGGGTAAAGGTGCCGTTGGCCGGAGAGATGGAATATCCAGTGATGTTCACCGCCGCGGCGCTGTCGTTGGTGAGAGTTGCGCTCTGCGTAATGCTTGACCCTACAGCAACGCTGCCGAGGTTGAGCGATGCGGGCGTGAAACCGAGTGCCAGCGTTTCGCCGGTTCCGGTCAGCGCGATGGTTTGCCTGGGGCTGCCGGGGCAGTTGTCCTTCAAGGTCACCGCACTGTTCTGAGTTCCGGCTACGGTGGGCGTGAAAGTGACCGTGATCGTGCAGTTCTGGCCGGAGGCGAGCGTCAGTGGGCAGGTGTGGGTCTGGGAAAACTCTCCGCTGGTGGCTATGCTGCTGAATTTTACGGAGTGATTGCTGACGTTGGTGACCGTCACGGTCTGGGGAGGACTCGTCTGTCCGATCTGCAGAAGGCCGAAGTTCAGGCTGGAAGCGGAAAACGTCAGGGTCAGCGGGGTATAGATCTTGGCGGTGTTCAATACCACGCAACAGATACTCGTAGTGCCAATGCCGCCACTTTGCAATGCACCTCCCGTCTTAAGCAGGGTGGTGGACTGATAGGCTTGCGGCTGGCTAAGGCCTGGGGCAGCAGTGAAGGTGCCGTTGGCTTCGCTGTAGAAATCTACCTTACTGGTCGGGATGTAACCGGTACAAGCCTTTCCGCAGCTGATGGATTGCCCGACTCCTCCCGGCACAAGAACGGTGCCATCCGTAAGAAGCGTGGCGGTGTGAGCGTAACGACCTATCGTCATATTTCCGGTGTAAGTCCAGGTGTTCGCTGTGGGATCGTAGAGTTCCGCTGAACTTACTGGGTATTTCCCATTAGCGCCGCCCGTGACCAGAACCTTGCCGTCTGGCAGAAGAGTGGTGGTATTGAGGTAGCGGCCCGCGTTGGTGCTGGCTGCGTTTGTCCAGGTGCCCGTGGTTGGATCGTACAGCTCGCAGGAGGTGAGAGCAGTGGAACCTCCAATGGCCAGCACCATGCCGGTTTTCAGCCGAACGGCGGTGTGGCGCGAACGAGCCAAGTTGAGATTGCCTGTAGTGGACCAGCTGTTCGACGTTGGATCGTAGAGTTCGCTGACCGCTGTGTTAGTGCTGCAGTTGTTCGCCGTACAGCCGCCAGTCACCAACACCTTCCCATTCTGGAGGAGGGTGGCGGTATGAGCAACGCGAGCCACGGAGAGGGAACCGGCTGAAGACCATGCTCCGGTTGTGGGATCATACAGTTCGGCTGCGGCCAACATGGTGCCGCTGGCACCGAGGCCGCCTGAGACCAAGACCTTTCCATTGGAAAGGACGACGGCCGGAAAAATCTGTCTGGCAGAAGACATGCTTCCGGTGAGTGTCCACTTGCCCGAGCTTGAGGCGTACAGTTCCGATGAAGCGAGAAGATTGCCGTTGTTGTCGACTCCCCCAATCGAGAGGACCTTACCGGTCGACAACAGCACTTGAGTATTCAGGTCGCGAGCGGATTGCATCGTGCCTGTACTCGTCCATTGACCTTGGACTTGAGCGAAGAGCGGCTGGAGGGCAATAACAATGAGCACAAATGTCAATGCGAACACCGCAGATGAGAGTCTCTTCACGGCTTTTCTCCACACCCTGTCTTTGTAATCAGCGAAACGCCGCGCTGGGCGCT
>DATFVD010000282.1:0-7575 GCA_035260505.1 Terriglobales bacterium | reverse complement strand
CCACTGGCATGACTATTGAAATCGCCAGTTCCGAATATCTGTGAAATGTCCGGCAATTGCTGCGGCTGCCGCCATCATGGGACTGACCAGGTGTGTGCGTCCGCCGCGGCCTTGCCGTCCTTCGAAATTCCGGTTGCTGGTGGAGGCGCAGCGTTCTCCCGGCTGCAGGATGTCGGGATTCATCCCGAGACACATCGAGCATCCCGACTCGCGCCATTCAAAGCCGGCATCGAGAAAGATGCGGTGCAATCCTTCCTGCTCCGCCGCGTGTTTGACCGCCTGCGAGCCCGGTACCACCATGGCGCGAACCTTCGGATTCACGTGCTGCCCTCTCGCCACTCGCGCCGCTGCCCGCAGATCTTCGATGCGCGAGTTGGTGCATGAGCCGATGAATACACGGTCGACAGCAATATTTTCGATGGGCGTTCCAGGATCGAGGCCCATGTAGGCGAGCGCCTGTTCCGCCGCGCGCCGGTCGGCCTCCTGCGTGAAGCTCTTTAGCTCGGGAACGCGCGCGGTCACCGCCGCTACCATTCCAGGATTCGTCCCCCAAGTCACGAACGGCGCGAGCGATGCCGCGTCGATTTCAATCACGCGATCGAATTGCGCTCCGGGATCGCTTGCCAGGGTTCGCCAGTACGCGACCGCTTGTTCCCAATCTTTTCCTTTCGGCGCAAAGCGGCGGCCGCTGACATACGCGAAAGTCGTCTCATCGGGCGCGATGAGTCCCGCTCGCGCTCCCGCCTCGATGCTCATGTTGCAGAGCGTCATGCGGCCTTCCATCGACAATGCACGTACCGCATCGCCGGCGTACTCGATCACATGTCCGGTGGCGCCATCGGTGCCGATGCGGCCAATAATTCCGAGAGCCAGGTCCTTGGCAGTGACGCCCTCCGCCAACTTTCCGCTGACGTGGATCTGTATCGTCTTTGGTTTTTTCTGCGGCAGGCATTGCGTTGCCAGCACGTGTTCCACTTCCGACGTGCCAATGCCAAACGCCAGAGATCCGAACGCGCCGTGGGTCGAGGTATGGCTGTCACCGCAGACAATCGTCATCCCCGGCAAAGTGATGCCCAGTTCGGGGCCGATGACGTGCACAATGCCCTGTTCCGCCGAGTCCATGTCAAACAACGGAACCCCGAACTCGCGGCAATTGTTCTGCAGCGCTTCGATTTGCCTGGCCGCAATCGGGTCGGTGATCGGCGAGCCCCGCGGAGTGGTCGGAATGTTGTGATCGACAGTTGCGACCGTACGCAGAGGCTGGCGCACAGTTCTTCCCAAAGCTCGCAAGCCGTCGAAGGCCTGCGGCGAAGTCACTTCGTGCACCAGGTGCAGATCGATATAGAGCAGCGCCGACTGCCCTTCGGGCGCGGCGACTACGTGCGAATCCCAGACTTTCTCAAACAAAGTACGAGGAGGCATATTCCAATTATTGCCGCGCTCTGTGCGGCAGGGTTCTATTTAATAGTTTACCAACTGCATGGGCCTGAGAAGCTTTGCCCCCCGGCTTTTTTATTGAGCACTCGCGAATCGAGAGTTGCTCTGACTCCAGCAGAAGTCTGCGTTTCCGGTTATGATTCCAGCAGTCATCCACGAAATATAGGGAAAATACCGCATGATCAACGGCAAACGCATTGCCGTCGTGTTCCCCGCTTACAACGCGGAGAAGACGCTGGAAGCGACGGTACGGGAATTGCCCGACCTGGTCGACATCCGTATTCTCGTCGACGATCACAGTTCTGATCGCACCGTCGAAGTCGCGCACCAGCTCGGATTGCAGTTCTTCGTTCACGACCGCAACTACGGCTATGGCCGCAATCAGCAGACGTGCTATCGCGAAGCTCTGGCCGCCGGCGCCGACGTCGTCATCATGGTCCATCCCGATTATCAGTACACACCGCTGCTCGTAACCGCCATGGCGAGCATGATTGCTTATGGCGTTTATGACGTCGTTCTCGGTTCCCGCATCATTGGAGGCACCGCGTTGCGCGGAGGCATGCCGCTTTACAAATACATCGCCAACCGTCTGCTCACCGCTTTTGAAAACCTGTTCCTGCGCGTCAAGCTGTCCGAGTATCACACCGGCTACCGTGCCTTCAGCCGCGAAGTGCTCACCCGCCTGCCTCTCGGGGAAAATAGCGATGACTTCGTTTTTGACAACCAGATGCTCGCGCAGTGCGTCTACTTCGGCTTTCGCATCGGCGAGGTTTCCTGTCCGACGAAATATTTCGAGGAAGCATCTTCCATCAATTTCCGCCGCAGCGTTCGGTACGGTCTCGAGGTTCTGCAAACCACTCTTCAGTTCGCGCTCCAGCGTGCCGGCATCATTCACACCCCGATCTTCAGTGAAAAGGGGAGGACTCTCGATGCGGGGTCCGAGGCGTACTACGAGGGTGGACTGCCGACCGCGTCGCAGCGGCGTTGAGAACTCAATCCAGACGGCAAACTCGCACTGTCGAATTCTCGTAAGGGCATTCCATCGCAGCCGCAGCCGAACCATGTTCCTCGAGCCCAGGTTGTTCCAGCACCACCCAGCTGACTCCGTACTTCCGCCGCAGCCGTTCGAAATCCTCTTGGTGGAAATGCTTCCAATTCTTCTGATCCTCGACCTGCTCCAGCCACTGCACTGAGAGCGGTGGAAACATCGAACACGCTCCCTTGTCCTTGACCAGATCTGCCAGCATGCTGCGCTCGGCGCGAGCCCGAAATCCATTTTCGTCCTCGCCCGGCAGTTCCATATGCCGTGGATCCAGCGCAAACAGTGCGTCCATCGGTGTATTCCCGCGAATCCACTCAAAAGCCTGTGCCCATTGGTTGTGTGGCGGCGTCGACGGCCACTCGATATGAGTGCTCGCGGGAAATGACTGCCGTTGCGCAAAATACATTCCTAAACTGAGCGGGACGAACACCACGAGCCAGCGCCAGATGCGGGCGTGCAGGATGTACTGGCCGAGCAAGCCTCCTCCAATGACGATCAAGAGCATGTAGGCCAGCGCGAGGCAACGTAGAGGCTCGAGCCGGGCCAGGGCCTCGAATCGAGGCGGGATCGACAATACAATCGCCGCGGCCGTAGCCACGAGCACAAAGGGAACGACTGCCCGCGAGACCAGTTCCAAGTTGTTCATCTTGCGACGCCTTGCAAAGCCAGCGAGCGTCCAGAACAGAATCACCGGGCCGATCAGGCCCAGCCATTCGTACCACTGCCAGCGCTGGATATAGAAATAAGGTTGCCGCAGAGCCACCTGGTGGTATGCGGGCGGTGGAGGGTCGAGGGTAAGTCCAAAAGGAAGCGCGGCAGCGAATCCCAAAAGCCGCGGACGATATCGATCAAGCACAATGAGCCATGCGCAGAACGCGATGGCAAAACTCGCCATGAGCGGGTGCAGGAGCGCGGCAAATGCCAGCCACAAGAGGGCCCGCCCGTGCTTCTGATGCAACACCTCCGCCGCCGCAAATAGTGCAGCAAAGGCCGCCAGGTTCCGCGGATTCAAATACTGATCGAAGATGTAAAGCGCTGTGCCGGCGATGGGCAAGGTCAGCATGGCGGACATCAAAGCCACTGCACCCCAGCGTGCCTTTTCGTTCTCGAATATGGCGGACGCGAGCCGCCAACTTGCCGCCAGCAACAAGAAGATAGAAATCAGATGCCACAGAAAAGCGGCCCAGGGCAGCGGCAGATGTGTGGCCCGAACCGAAAAGGCAATCAGGTTCGGATACAGCGTATGCCCGGCGTGGTCGCTAAAGAACTCGGCATTCGCCGGAAACAGGCTAGGATTCAGGATCTTCAGAACCCCGGGAAGGTAGATCTCCGAGTCTTCCGCATAAGGATGATAGCCATGGATCAGAAGAGCGCCGGCGGTCAACAGTGCCAGGCCGAAGATACGTTTGACACTCAGGGTGTGCTGATCCATTTCTCGATTGGGTAAACAGAATTACAACAGAAAAGACCGTGGGCAGGAAGCCTGAGTGAAGGCCAAGCAAATCGACGAGCGGCCGCGTGATCAAAGTTCATGGGAGCGGATGATCCTGCCTGGTTAAGAATCAAATCAGTAACAAGTGGGGGAGAAGGCCTGATTTTGGAGTGAAACCTCATTCGATTGACATAAAATGAGAAGGAAGAAGGGATTGCAGGCCTGACCGTCAGCGAATGACGTCGAACTCAAGCAGCGCCCGAACCCGCGCCGTGGTCTTGCTGAGTGGCGGCATGGATTCCTGCGTGTGTGCGGCGCTTGCGACACGCGAACACCGCGCAGCTGCCGTCCATGTCAGCTACGGACAGCGCACCGAAGAGCGCGAACGGCGCTCCTTCGAAAGCATCTGCGACCGGCTCGAAATTCGCGACCGGCTGGTGGTGCGCAATGAAGCTTTGCGCGCCATCGGCGGATCGGCTCTCACCGATTCGAGCATTGCCATTCCCGAACATGCCATGGGCGCCGGCGTGCCCGTCACATATGTCCCTTTCCGCAACGCGCATTTTCTCGCTGTTGCCATCAGTTGGGCGGAAGTGCTGGGAGCCGGAAAAGTTTACATCGGAGCGGTCGAGCCCGACAGTTCCGGCTATCCCGATTGCCGGCCAGAGTATTATCGTGCGTTCAATGAAGTCGTGAAGGCGGGCACCAAAGAAGGGACAATCCAGGTTGTGACACCGTTGATTGCGATGCGTAAAGCCGAGATCATCAGGCTTGGACTTGAACTAAACGCGCCGTTCGATTTAACGTGGTCATGCTATCAGCGCGAAGATCATGCCTGCGGCGTCTGCGACAGCTGTGTGCTCCGTCTGCGGGCGTTTCGCGAAGCGGGCGCGGAAGACCCCATTTCGTATGCGGAAGCAGCCGCGAGATTGAGCTAGGGGCGTATTCAGAGATCGCCATTCGGCCCCTGAAGGGGCGTCTGATTTTGTGTATTTTGTGGCAGCGCTGAAGCGATGCCCTGATACGAAGCAATTTTGCGGCACCGCTAAAACGATGCCTGATATGAACAGTAGATAGAGTTCAGTAAATTCAGATGCAATGCCGGGAGGCTAAATCATGAGGAAATATTTCATCCTTCCCCTGCTGCTCGTTCTCGCTGTGGGGCTGTGCGCTCCACGCGCTTTCGCGCAAACCACGGGCACCGTGAAAGGAACCTGCAAAGACATGGAAGGGAAACCGATCGCGCAGGCCGATGTGGAGTGGACTGGGATCGAATCTGGCCACACCTACAAACTCAAAACCAACAACAAGGGCGAGTACTTCTCGCTCGGCATCGTTCCCGGCAAGTACAACGTCAAGCTCAGCAAGGACGGCAAGGAAGTGTTCCACTTCAGCAACGTCCCAGTGGGGCTGGACGAAGCGGTGCTGGACTTCGACCTGAAGAAAGAACAGACCGGTGCTGCGCAAGCCCAAGGAATGACCCCAGAACAAGCTAAGGCAAAGGCGGAGGCTGCCGCCAAAGCCGCGAGCGAAACGAAAACTGTAGGCACGCTCAACGAAAAACTTAACGCCGCCAAGGCAGCTTCCGATGCCGGTGACTTCGAGACTGCAATCACCACTCTGAATGAAGCCAACCAGATCGACAGCACTCGCGATCTCATCTGGTTCAAACTGGGCGATGCCTATCGCATGTCGGCGCCGAAGCAGACTGATGCCGCCGAGAAACAGAAGCGCTACGAGATGGCCGCAACCAATTACCAGAAAGCGATTGACCTTCGCAGCGCGTCCGAGGCGGCACAGAAAGATCCCGACCATAATGCAAAATTGGCCGCGTACTATAACAACCTTGCCGAAGCTTATGCGAAGTCCAACAAGATCGATGATTCCGTAACCAACTACGACAAGGCGGCCCAACTGGATCCGACGCATGCCGCTACGTACTTTTTCAACGAGGGTGCGGTGCTTACCAATGCGGGCAAAGTGGATGCTGCAATTGTGGCATTCGACAAAGTGATTGCCGCCGATCCAACCAGAGCTGAAGCTTACTACTGGAAGGGAGTGAACTTGATCGGCAAAGCTACGCTCAAGGGCGACAAAATGGTCGCGCCCGAAGGTACAGCCGAAGCCTTCCAGAAATATATTGAGCTCCAACCTGACGGTAAGCTCGTGCAGCCAGCGAAAGACATGCTGGCCAGTATCGGTGCTACGGTTGAAACCGGGTTTGGCAAGAAAAGACCGGTGAAGAAGTAGCTAAAATCAAGTTCTCGGTTCTCAGTTCTCAGTTCTCAGAAAAACTAGCAGCGGTGCTTCTGAGGACTGGGAACTGTTTCCGGTTACCGAGGTCTATGTCCTACTTGTCCTTCGCTCTTCGTCTCATCCGCGCTACATTCATTACATAGGTTCCTCGGTGACGGTTCTCCCCTGTGGCGTCAACGCTGAAAACTGGGAGTGTATGGAATGGCTGCTCCGGGGAATTCCCCGATTGCGATTGCCTTCGAGGGCATCAGTGGAACGGGCTCGATCCCGACGCCGATTCTGCTCGCCGGAATGTTGCGCGCCTCGGAGAAGGTCAGCGATCTGATTTTTTCGCCGGGGCGTCCGCCGCAAGTCGAGATTCACGGACAACTCACGGCGGTCGAAATCTCGGGGAGCAGCATACTTTCGGCGGATGATACGCGCCGCATCGCGGCCGATCTGATTGGCACCAACAAGCAAGCCATCACTACGCTTCGCGAGCAGGGTTCCTGCGACGTTTCCTATGGACTGCCGGGAATGGCGCGATTCCGCGTCAACGTTTTTATCCAGCGCGGAAGTTGCGCGATTGTGATGCGCGTTATCCCAACTATCATTCCGACTTTCAGTTCGCTTCGTCTGCCGGCGCAGTTGGAAGAGGCTGCGAACGTACGCAACGGGATCATTCTGGTGACGGGCGGAACGGGAGCGGGCAAATCCTCGACGCTGGCCGCTTTGATCGACCGCATCAACAGCGAACATTGCTATCACGTTCTTACGGTCGAAGATCCGATTGAGTTTCTGCACAGGCATAAGAAATCGACGGTGCACCAGCGCGAGTTGCACAGCGACGCGCCGAATTTCGCACTGGCGCTGCGGGCGGCGTTGCGCCAGGCGCCGCGCGTGATTATGGTCGGCGAAATCCGGGACCGGGAGACGCTCGAGATTCTTCTCGACGCCGCCGAAAATGGGCACCTCGTTCTTTCCAGCATGCACACCGTCGACACCTCGAAGACGGTCGAGCGCATCATCTCCACGTTCGCTTCCACTGAACAACAATCGGTGCGAGAGCGTCTCGCGAAAACTTTCCGCTACATCATTGCGCAGAGGCTGATACCGCGCGCCGATGGCGGGGACCGCGTTGCCGTGGTCGAAATTTTGAAATCCAACTCGCGCACTCGCGATTGCGTCGAGCAAGGCGAACGGGCGGGCCGCACGTTGCTGGACGCGATCAAGGCGAGCGAAAACGAGGGCATGCAGCACTTCGATGGCGAGATCGCGAAGCTGGTCCGCTCGGGCCTGGTGGATCTCGAAACCGGTCTTGGCTACGCCAGCAATGCGACGGTCCTGGGGCAAGAACTGGCGCGATAAGTCTGGTGGCAGTTGTCAGTTTTCCGCATTGTTGGTGATGGGTTTTTATGGAAAGCTTTTG
>DATFVD010000281.1:0-2288 GCA_035260505.1 Terriglobales bacterium | reverse complement strand
GCCCGCCGATACGCGTCCCCAGGATCTGCTGCGCGCCGCTGCCATCGGCCGTGATGCTGGATTGCGCTACATCTATGCCGGCAACCTTCCCGGGCGGGTGGAGGATCTGGAGGATACCCATTGTCATCGGTGTGGCGAAATCGTGATCCAGCGCCTTGGATATTCGATCGAAAAATACAAGCTGAGTCCAGAAGGCGATTGCCCGGCTTGCCACTCGCCAGTCCCGGGTCGCTGGTCGAAGAAATTTGACGGCCAGATTGCGGCCGCGCCTTTTCTCCCCCGCAAGCAGTCGCGATTAGTTAAAATCCTCTCGCTACCGTAATCGACATTCATGCGAACGGAAAAATTATCGCTCCTGAGGGCCTTGCTGTGTTTGCTCGTGCTTTGTCTGGACCTGGCCTGTTCTCCGCGAGATTTCCTTACGCGCCGCCTCGCCGCCGATTTAATCTCTACCTCCGACGCATTCAAAGCGCCGCAATTGTTCTGGCTCAAGACTGGCATCGTTTCCAACCAGGATTTCAGTTCTCCCGACTCCATGGTGTTACAGCACCGCGGATGGATCATCGGCACGCAGGAGAAGTGTCCCGCCGGAGTTGACCCTCCGCCCTGCTGGGAGGTAGTGCTCACGCCTCTCGGAGTAGATACAATACGGCCTCTGATTACGACGGTACTTCCCGAGAATGGTCCGATGTCGATTCAAGTCGCGCGCCGCGAACTGCTGAGCATCGCCGGAATCAGCAAGGCGGGTAACGTTGCCGACGTCGAGTTCACCTGGCATTGGGTTTCCATCAATCAGGTCGGAGCGGCGCTCTACGACAACGGAGTGCACTACCGGTCGACGGTCGGGTTCCGTGGCTACGACGACGGTTGGCGCGTGGTGAACCAGAAGATAGCGAGCAACCAGACACTGGATGATGCGCTGCGCAACGCTCAACCGACGGCGCGATAAAAGACGCTGCACCCGCAGAGACACGGGGCTTACCCCGTCTCTACGGAAAGAATACGTACTTAGGGCTCAACTAATCTATGCGACGATCAATGTCTATGCGACGATCAATGCTTGTTCTCTCGCTTGTGTCCGTGATTTTCGCTTCGATCTGTTTCCATTCGAGCTTTGTCCAGGCCCAATCCGCGAAGCCCAAGCTCACTCTCGACGAATTCTTCAACTCGGTCAGCTTCACCGCGGTGAAAGTTTCTCCGGATGGCAACTCCGTCGTCATCGGAACGGAAAAGGCCGACTGGGATCAGCAGATCTTCCGCAAAGAGCTCTGGCTCTATCGAACAGCGGGCGGGAGTCTGGTGCGGTTGACGCAATCCGGGCATGACAGCTCGCCGCAATGGTCGCCCGACGGGCAATGGATCGCGTTTCTTTCGGAACGCAAAATCGCCGATGCCAAAAATCGAGACGCAGGAGACGACAAAGACAAAGAAAAAGACGTCGCTCAGCTGTTTCTGATTTCACCCAGCGGCGGTGAGGCCTTTGCCGTCACCTCAGGCGCGGACGAAATCCATGCCTTTGCCTGGTCTGAAGACTCGAAGGCTATTTATTTCGCTAGCCGCCAACCTTGGAACAAGCAGCAGAATGACGATCACAAGAAAGATTGGAAGGATGTGATCCTATATCGCGGCGACGAGCGCGGCGACGTGATTTTCCGCATCACGCTCGATGAAGCCTTGGCGCGCCACGCCGCGCTCGGCTCCAATTCCAAAGAGCTTTCGGAGGCCGAAAAAGATTCTGGCGCCACACCCGGGGCGGTCGCAATTGCGCGTACGCCTCTGCGTGCGAGTCAAATCACCATATCGCATGACAGCGCCCGCTTGGCTTTTGTGACGTCATCGGTGTCCGAGCGTCAGGAGAAGGTCGAAGACATCGAGCTCTACCTCGTCAGCCTGACTGGCAGCGCGACAGAGGCCACGCCCGTTCGCCTGACCCACAACGAAGCCGTGGAACTGAATCTGGAATGGGCTCCGGATAATCGTCATCTGTTCTTTCAGGTCAACCTGGGATCGCTGGAACGAAAGTATGAAGATCCGCAACCGCGCCTCTACTGGGTTGACACCGCCGACGCAGCGGATAAAAAACAAGTCCAGCGCTGGTTTGCCGACTACCCGGGCGAAGTCGTCCGTTACACTCCGCTTCCCGACGGCTCAGTGCTCTGCGCCTGCCGCATCGGGACTGAGGTGCAGTTGGCATCACAAGCGAATCCGAAAGCCGCCATCGTGAAGCGCGCCGGATGGGCTGGAACCTATGAAACTCCCGCTGCCGCAGCGCAATCGCAAAACACGCG
>DATFVD010000280.1:0-6556 GCA_035260505.1 Terriglobales bacterium | reverse complement strand
TGAAGATCGGTCATCCAGTCCTGGACCTCGGCGGTGCCGCGGAAGGCGAGGACGGCGATTTCGTCGCCGGATGCAGCAAACGCTTGCAGACTGTCGAAGATACCGCTGAGATCAATCCATTGAAAGTTTGGCAAGCCGCGTCGCATCATCAGGTCACGGGCTTCGGCTTCTGGCTTGTAAGCGGCCTCGGAGGCCTCAGCCAGAAGGAGGGCGTTCGCGGCGTCGAAATTTATTGCGTTAGGATTGAAAGGCATAGCGAACTATTAGGTGGAAGGTTTTGGTATCCGCAGTGTCAGACCAACTGAGTCTTGGGAAATAGATCCGCTTGGGATTGTTGCCGTTATCAGATGCGGCATGTTCTCTGTCTTGGCAGCTAGTGAGCTGGAACTAACGCCGGAAGGATTCTTCAACAGAGTCAAATCTTTTGAGTTCAGCCTAGAACGAAAAAGGCCTTTGCGCTCCCGTTGTGCGCCGGTGAAAGCACCACGTCGATGACCAAAAAATTCGCTCTCCACCAGACTTGTGCTGATTGCCCCGCGATTCACCGGCACGAAAGGTCCCTGGCTCCGCTTCGGGTCCAAACTATGCACGGCCCGAGCGAAAGCTTTCTTCCCCGTGCCGATCTCGCCGGCGATTAGCATTGGTAAATCGCTTAACGCGCTGAACCGGATGACGGCGGCGAAAACCGTCATCATTTCAGCGCTTTCGCCAATCGTTCCTAGACCGCGCATGATTCGCTCTAATGTTATGTTTCGTCGCTCCGTTTCTGCGCTTCGACGCGGACGATCCGCTCGATTATCTCACGCAACTCACACAGGAATTCTGTCCTCTCTCAATCGATGGGGACTTCCTGCCGGCTTGCATACCCCAGTGTTTCTCGCCAATAGTCCCGGTGTCGCGTGACCGTTCTCCCGTTTTCCGAGCACCACTCTGCGTTTCTTAGGTAGGCCTGCCTCAGGCTATTGCTTTGATGATAGACCATCCCGTAATGACCTTCACTGTCTCGCCAGGAATCGAGCGCGTACCAACCTTTTCTGGGGCTGGTGAAGACGACGTGACCTCCGGGCACTGCGCCAGCGCTCTCGCCATCGCCCCCTGGGCGGTGGAATAATCCCAACTTTCACCGGTCTTGTCCGTGTCAGGGTTATACGCTATCGCGGTGAACCCGAAGGCGGGCGTAGCTGCGCACAAGGCAGCTATTGTTAGTAATAGTTTTTCATAGTAGATATGCTAGTTTGAGTCGTTTGCGGGTCTAGGTGCAGATTGCGAGTTGCTGCCCGGCTTCTGGTTCCGTAAGCCGGATCGCCGGTGTTCAGCCAGTTACATACGGATTGCGAGCTCTGAGTTTCAGGATTTTTGTCAAATTGTTCGGGAGAGGAACATCTAGGTGCATACGAGAAAGATCAGTATCGCCCCAGAACCCGGCGATACAGATGAGGTCGACCGACTGGGCGAAGCGGTTAGTCTCTCGATGATGGGAGCTCCGAGAAATCGCAAAGCTACTGCAATGAAGGGGGCACCCGGCCAGCGAAGCGTCATTTTGGAAGAGCCTGCAGTAGAACTGGAGCGAGTTGCGCTGCGTGGCAGACCGCTCTCGGAAAGGGCGAGGCATTTTTTGCTCAGCCCGGATACCCGGGCTGACGGGCTCGCGTTGCTCTTCTAGCGGTCAGATTCCGCAAGCGTATACGTCAAAATGCGTATAGACAGGTTTTACATTGCTCTTACGATGGAAATGGCAGGAACTTTCTTAGTCCGAACTGGATCATGCCGGCGATGAAGGATTCCTGAAACTCCGAGATCCCAATCCTTTGTAACTGAATGAACCTGTTCTAGGAGACACCATGCCTAAAGACTCCACTCCGGACAGAAAGATTTACTCCGCCCACGTTGACGCAATTCGCATCGTCCCCCTGTTTGTCGCCGACACCGTTAGCCGACCCACGGTGGAAGCGGCGAAGGCAATACCCGCGGCCCCTCCGCAGCTGACGTACCGCGACGGGCCACTGCTCACTGCGGTCGAGGTCTTTACCATCTTCTGGGGGAAGGCCTGGGAGCAGGGCCCGCGGAGCGCGTTCGCCACCCAGATCAACCAGTTCTTTGACTTTATCCTGACGAGTCCGCTCATCGATCAGTTGGCGGAGTACAACGTGCCGGGGAAGAAAATCGGCCATGGCAGACACACTGGGACGCTCACGATCACAAAGCCCAAACTTCGTCATTCGGTGTCCGACACCGCTATCCAGCATATGCTGCAGCAAGAAATTTCTAGCAATCCCGCGGTACCTCAGCCGACACCGAATACGTTGTACTTCGTCTACTTACCGCCCGGCGTGCGCGTTGTGCAGGGTGGCTCGGCCTCGTGTCAGGCCTTCTGCGGCTATCACAACGACATCTCTGGGCAGATTTTCTACGCCTCAATGCCCTATCCGGGTTGTGCGGGATGCCTCGGTGGCCTGACTGCTCTTGACGCGCTGACCTCGACCAGTTCCCACGAATTGTGTGAGGCGATCACCGATGCGATCCCCGGACAAGGTTGGTACGACGACGCGAACGGGGAGATTGGCGACATCTGCGCCTGGACAACTAAGAAGGTCGGCCAGTACACGGTTCAGTTGGAATGGTCGAATAAGGCGAATAAATGCGTCTAGTGCCGGAGAGGCGCTGACTTAACTTCGTGCATGCGCCTCGGAAGGGACGTGTCCTGATTCACCTTAATGCGCGGCTATTTATGCGTCGCCAACAAGCCGTTGATGATTGCCGTCTGGCTCATTGACATTCTGACCGCCTTCGGTAAGCCCTTGGTTTCTCCTGATGCGCTGTCGATTGTTCCGGCGGCTGCCTGGCTCAAAGTTAGCGAGCGGGTGGCGTGTGAGGCCATGCAAGACGACTACTGTCTTGGGCGTTATGGCTTTACTATCGACAGTGACGGGACATTTGTGGCGGGCCCGTCCGGTGAAGGTCGCAAAGCCGAGGGTCGAATACCCCAGAAGGAGCTGCAGCAGCTCGGCGCGCTGATCCGCCAAATGCCGGCAAGCGCGTCTAACGAAGAACGGAGATGCAACAAAGGTGGTCTTCCTGGGATAAAGGACCAGATAGATCTGACGTTCGCCAGTGGATCAGCCGTCCGAATTTACGATCTGGGAGGTAGCGTCGGCAAAATTTGTTACATCGGGCGTTGGGATAACGTACACAGATTGCACAAGTACCTACACAAGTTAATGACTCGATATTATCCGGTGCCATTTCCTAAGAGTTCACCACCTGGCGCAACACCAAGGTGACCATAGAGCTGCCGCACGAGACCGGGAAAAACCGGGGCTGAGAGAGGGGGACGGGTGATCTTGGTCTCTTAGTCTACCATGTTTCCGCCGAAGTTTACCAGCTCCACATCCTGCTCCTGCAGATGGACCCGCCTGCGGGATTTTAGATTACTGTGGCGAGCAAAGTACCAAAGAATCGGACTTCAATCGGTGACCATGAGCTCCCGCAAGCACGGCCAGTTGAGCAAAGGGCTAACTGCTGATGCGCTCGGCTGGGGACAAGAAGTTGGCTCAAAGGCCCCGGCGCTCAAGGATTCCCTTGAGCTTGGGGAGGAATTTCCCGTTCTCGATCTTTTCCGCGCGGACCAAGAACTGTTCTCGGAAAATGGTCGAGCAATGCGTTAGACGAGTCGTTTTCGTTGAGAGAAAACCAAGTCTCCCGCAAGAGCGCATCAGCCGGCTCATTGCCAAGGACCTCGCGGACCTCCCAGCAAAGTGCGCCCCAGAGCTCGGCGCCGGAAATATTGGCCCACGCCCAATCAGCCACAGAAAGTGATGACTTTACCGTCCTTACGTAAGTCCGAAGACCGCGCATTAGGAGCAGGAGCATTTCGCCAGAATATCGGCTGATTCTCAAAGCTGCAGGCATAGTAGCGGCCAAGACCCGAGTGGATGGCATAGTAATTCCAATTCCAATTGGCATTTGAGGAAGCAAGCTTGTCGGGCGCAACAGACAACTCTTTCGTGCGTTCGCTTGAAAGGACGTGGCGGGTGTATTCTAGATAGATTGGGTCAGGATCGTTAGCGTAGTGCATTCCGACGAAAATCACCGGTTTCCCATTGTTCCCTGCGGGATCGTACTAATCGGTGAGGATGGTGAATTTAGTTTTGCGCTCTTTGACTTCCTGCTTGACCTGCTGAACGGCGGGGCTGTTCTCGATCTGATTATTTACCGTTTGCAGCAATTCTTGACCACGAGCGTGGATGCCGGCCAACTCTTCGTCAGCGGCTTATACTAGGATGTAGGATTGATTTTTTTTCCTGATGAACAGCGCTGGGTGGCAATGTTCCTCAAATTTAAGTTTGAGTGGACCACCCATTGGCATTGACCTTTCTGGGCATCTTTGAGCATGATCGGCCAATGAACGGCCATCCTCGAGCCCGTCTCAGGGGCAAGTGGCCGGATCGCCCGAAAAACGATAAAAGTAATTTATCCGTGCCGCGCGCACGCACGTCCTTCTCAGGAGACGAGTTCATATCATCGAGTTCGATCCCGGCTACGGCCAGCAGCCATTCAAGTCGCTCGTCAAAAACTATCCGGACGAGACGATTTACCCGCCGAAGGACTTCCGAGTGGAGTGGGGGCCGATCTTCCACCGGGGACGGCTCGATAGTAGCGCGTTCGTGCTGGTGATCGGGCAGGATCCGGCGGCTAACGAGACGTTCGTTCGGCGCATCCTTGTCGGAGTCGCCGGTCAGCGCACCCAGGGCCTGTTGGCGAAGCTCGGCATAATGCGCAGCTAAGTAATGGTCAACACGTTCGTATACAGCGTCTATGGTCAGGGTGGCGGCGAGAAGCATCGGAACGACGCAAGCATCGCAGCGTATCGCAACCAGTGGCTCGATGCGCTATTGCTGGGCACTTCACGCGTACAATTGGTGATCGCGCTTGGGGGCTTGGCGGACTCGGCGTGGCAGCACTACCGTGCCACGCAGGGTGGGCAGTCCGTCAACGTCACCTACGGAGCCATCCCGACCGACGTTTCCCGAGAGCGCCAGCGGCAACAACGCCAACAAGCTCAAGCAGAACACAAAGCTGATGCTCCAGAAATGGAACTTGGCGCTAGCAGCCCTCAAGCCCGCGCTAACGACGCCAGACGTCAATATCGCGCTCGTGCCCTACGGCGATAGTTTTGCGCCCGGCGACCTGACTGACATCCCTGCCTTCGATTTTCCCGCCGGCCTTCCGGACTGGAGGCGTGGCCGCGACGGGTGGTCGAAGCGGACGGGTACCAACGCGGCAGCGAAGCGCGCATCGCTCACAATCACTGTGCCGTCGGCCTTTCTCCCAGCGATCAGTACGGGCGTGCCGCGGCCGGTGTCCGCGTTGGCGCAGCCTGAGGCGTCGACACCGCTCGACTTCGACCCCGAGGCGCACACGTTTGCGGTCAGCACGCCAATCGACCCGAATCCGACAGAAAAAATCGCGTTCAAGGGTCGCGTCGTTACCATGGATGGCAATTTCACGCTGCTCGCCAGCGGCGCCGTTTATGTCGACAACGGCAGAATCATCGCAGTGCAGGACGCCGCCGCGCCCATGCCTGCGGGCTTTTCCGCCTCCGACGTGATCGACACAAAGGGCACGATTTACCCCGGCCTCATCGAGCTCCATAACCACCTCGCCTACAATGCGTTGAGGCTCTGGAAGGTTCCAAAGCTCTACGCAAACCGAGGCCAGTGGACCAATCATCCCGAATACAAGCAGCTCGTGCTCGACCCGATGAAAGAGATAAAACGCCGCCCGCAGCTTCTTCCAGCGATCGCGCGCTACGCCGAATGCAAGTGCCTGCTCGGCGGCGTAACGACGAGCCAGGGAATCCGGCTCAACGGAGCGGGTGGCATCACGATCTACTTTAAGGACAAGGGATGAACTGGCCGACCTGCTCGAGAACCTGCCGGAGCGCGTGAAGCAGTCCGTGCCTGTAGGCGGAGTGGCAAGTCCAATGGCAATGATAACGGGTTCCCACGGCGACTTCGATGGCGGCGCGCTAACGCTGGCGCTCGATGAAATCGAAGAAACGGGAACGCAGATTCGTCCGCGAATCGCGGACCGCCATCACGCGTTTACCGGCCCGCGAACCGCCGTGCCGGCCGCGGCGGCGACGGTCGCGGCGCTGCCGGTCATCGCGCTAGAGCTGGATCCATTGACCGTCGCGGACGATTCGAAGTTCCTCACGACCCTTCAGAAGGACGAAGCGAACCTTCCTCCCGGCTTCGCGGATGCCTTAGTGAAGCTTTATTGATCGCGCTCGGCGGACGCGGAACAGTCCTCTCCGATAACCGTGGGAAAATACCTATCCAGTGGACCTGTTGCTTGGGTATCTTGGCCGGATAGCCGGCCTTCACGGAATACGGATCGTCCATTCGAGAGGTTTAGGACCGGCTGCGGCCAATCTCGTACGGAGTATGAATCCGCAGAACCGTAACCTATAGACAAACTAGCAGAACCGATCTGGTTTTAGCAATACGCATAATTGCGTACACGCCTGCAGACAGCACGTTCTCGCACAGCACCC
>DATFVD010000279.1:0-2972 GCA_035260505.1 Terriglobales bacterium | reverse complement strand
ATCCCAACGCTGGTTGAGCGGGCGAAGACGTATCCCTGTCTGGTGTTGCGATTTCGAAAAAATGTGTGATAGGTGGCGTTCTTGACCAGCAACCGGCTGAAGTCGGCCTCGGAGCCAAAATAGCTGGAGGCCACGCCGCCTTCGACGGTAGTGTAGCTGCCGCGGGCGCTCTCCAGATCGTTATCGCGCCGGTTGCGCACGTAGAGAAAATTTGGAATTCCCACCCGAGTTGGCTTCGAGAGGAGGGGAATCAGGTTGTCGGTAACCTGGATGCTGCTAGCCTTTACGCGGCGATAGGAAAAGCGGTACGTCATGCTCGTCAGTTCGCGGCCGCTTACCTGGTCTCGTTTCAGCAGTTGTGAGGCCTGCAAAGTGCCCTCCACGCGTTCCGAGGTAAAGGTGGAGACGTCCACGGTGTTGTCGTAGAACGCAGTGGCGGAGAAACGAAGGTCCCGGTTCAGCAGTTTGGGAACGTCAAAATTGATCAGCCCCCTCTGCTGCAGGCGGCTGACGTTGGTCTTCATGGTGAGGGTCTGATGGCGCCCTCCCACGTTGATGCGGCTGACACCGAAGGACACTCGGGGGCTGACGCCGGTGTTCCCGAGTGGCTGGTTCGTCCCGAATGAGGGCTGTCCCGTCTGAAACTCAAAACCGATGCCGTAATCAAACGTGTAGCGATCCGCCTCGCGCACAGAGACGAGCACGTTCTTGCGCGATTCGGTGCCCTCGGGGTTCTGGATGGCGGTGTCGACCTGCTTGAAAAGGCCAAGGTCGTACAGGCGGCGCTGGCTCTCCAGCATGTCCTGCTGACTCAATGGCGCGCCCGCTTGCACCCGCACTTCCCGGCGGGCGACTCCCGGGCGCGTGTGATGCAGACCATCGAGAAAAAGCTTATCGACGAAAAATTGCTCGCCTTCATGAATCGTAAAGGTCACACCAACGCGGGGCAGTTTGTCCGATGATGGAACAGCAACGTAGCCGACGTCGACCGTAGCATTGGGAAAACCACTGTCAAAATATTTTCCCAGAATCGTGTCGCGGTCATCCGCGAGACTTGATTCATCAAAGCCCTGCCCTTCGGCCGTGGAAATTTCGGGAAGCTGTTCCTGCGGCAGCGTATAACTGCCCTCGACGCGGACCCATGCCACGCGTGTCTGCGGCCCCTCCTTGACGACGATTTCGATGGCGAGTTGCAGGGGATTGCCCTGGTATTTTTCCACCAGTTTACTGGTGACTGCGGCCTGCCGGAAACCACTCGCCCGGTAGAGAGCCTGGATACTGCGCACATCCTCTTCGAGAAACACTTCGCTGTAGCGGCCGTGACTGAACAGCCGGCCCGCGGATTGATTCTGCATGCGGGAGCGAATCAGATCGTCGGGAAAGTATCGATTTCCGAAGATGCGAATGGCAGCGAGTTTGTGGCGGTTCGCCGGATTGATGGCATACACCACCTGGAGATGTTTTCCGTCCAGCGAGGTCAGTTGGCTCACGCTGGCGGTAGCTTCGAAGTAGCCAAGGGTCTGAAGATGATTCGTGATGTTGCGCCGGCCTTCGTTGACCAGATCATCGTCGACGGCGCCTTCTTCATAGATGGGCACCAGCTTCCGCAGCGTGCGCTGGCTGAGTTTGAAACCGTTAGCGGCAATCTCCACCACCGGACCGCGGTCGACTTTGAAGACATAGTCCACGGTGTTGAGTTCGGGACGGTAGGTGCGGCTGGAGATAGAGACCTGGGCGAGAAGACGATCCTGCTTCTGATATCGGGCGCGAATTCGTTGCAAAGCGCGCGTAATGCGGCTCGAGATAACCGGATCACCAGTATGCAGCTTGGCGATCTCCCTGATCTCGTCGACGGGATAGCCGGCGTCCCCTTCCAGTTTGATCTCTCCGACTACGGCGCGCGGACCGGCGACAACATGGAAGGTCATGTTGGTCTGATGTTGTTGTTCGTCACGCTCTTCGGAGATCGTCACTTTCGACTGGTGGAATCCATTTTCTTCGAGCACTCGCTGGATGCCGGCCAGAGCGCGGTCGATTTTCTCGTGCGCATAGAGTTCGCCGAGTTGTAAGCGGGTGGCGCTGGCCAACTGGTTGGGGGAGGGATTGGAGGAAACACCTTCAATGGTCAGCATGCCCACGAAAAAATTGGCGGTCGTCAGAAAGCGCAGCTTGACGCCGGCGGTCTCGCTGCGATCCGCTTCGGCCTGAATATCGGCGAATCGTCCGGTGGCAAAAAGAGACTGCATCGCGTCGTGAAGCGCCTCGCGCGTAAGGGGTTCGCCGACCTTGAGCGGTGTCGCCGCCAGCAGCGAAGCCGCATCTTCCGGCGGAATGCCCGGCAGCTCAATCTGATCGATCGTTAATCCGAGATAAGGTGCGATGGTTCCGAACTTGGTTTCCGCCTTGGCTGCAGACTCTGTTCCGGACGTTGGTCCAGGCGTTATTCCGGACGTTGTTCCGGATTGGGAGGGCGATTCGGCGGGTTGCTGCGCGGCGGGGGCTGAACTTCGCGCCCAACTGGCTCCGTTGGACAGAATCAACAAAAGGGCCAAAACAAATCGGACGCCGCCTCCAGGGAATCCGAAGTTGCTGTGACCGCAGGAAGCTGCCGAGCTGCGCTCGGCTTGGACGGGCGAGGGCGCCCGTCCCCACACGAGCAAGCCCCCCCGAAATTCAGGCGGGTTAAGCATCAAAGTCTTCGGGTTCGATGAAGCTCCAAGCGGCACACGTTGCTCACAAAAATAAAGATTGAGAACCGCGCACCTATAATACTGGTTTGAAAGCTGGATAAAGGTAATCGCTGAGGTTATTGCGTTGGAAATCGACGATCGGTACTCGCGCCAGGTGTTGTTCAAGGAGATCGGAGAGGAGGGGCAGAAAAAGCTGGCGGAGGCGCGCGTGGTCATTGTCGGATGCGGCGCCACCGGTTCTGCCCTAGCCTCGTTGCTGGCGCGTTCGGGCGTGGGGACGCT
>DATFVD010000278.1:0-9128 GCA_035260505.1 Terriglobales bacterium | reverse complement strand
ATTTGAAGCCGAACACAGTCGCGGCATTCAACGGATATGTGCAGTTGACCGACGCGCGTAACAACGACGAACTGCGGCGCGAGACGAATCTGCTGTGGATCGATAGCTTGCCGGAGAGTGAGCGAGCGCAGGCGTACGAGGAGCTGAAGCACGGCGAAGTGAAAATGCGGAGACTGGAGACGCTGGAAAACGGAGAGAAAATCCGGTGTCCGGGCGGGATGATCCATCACTGGACTGGCGTGGTCTCTATTCCGGGAGCGAAGCTGCAGGACGTTTTGCGAGTGTTGCAGGACTACGACCACCACGCGCAGTATTACGCGCCAGACGTGGAGCGGTCGAAAATCGAGTCGCACGACGGCGATCACTTTGTGGTATTCCTGCGTTTCCGGCGGCACAAGATAATTACGGTGGTGCTGAACACGCAGCATGATGTGGGCTATTTTCGAGATTCGGAGACGCGAGAGCACAGCCGCAGCTCGGCCACACGCATCGCGGAAGTCGAAAACGCGGGCAAGCCGAACGAGAGCGAGAAAGCGCCGGGCGAGGACGGCGGATTTTTGTGGCGCATGGAAACGTGGTGGCGGATGGAGGAACGCGACGGCGGAGTTTACGTGCAGAGCGAAGTGGTTTCCCTGACGCGAGATATTCCCACGGGCCTAGGATGGCTGATCGGACCCTTTGTGACGAGCATACCGAAAGAGACGCTGACGTTTACGCTGGACGCGACACGAAGGGCGGTCACTTCGCATTCTCCTGTCGTTTCCGCGCCAAAGCAGCGGTGAGGAACTCCCAGGTAGCTGCTGCGTTACGCTCCCACGTGTGGTTCGCGGCAGTCCGCGCCGCCTCTTCGGCGATCCTGCTACGTAGAACAGCATCGGAATAGATTCTGCGCAGCAGCGCGGCAAGTTCGCGTGGATCCTCTGGGTCGCGAAGCACCAAACCATCGCATCCATCGCGAATGATTTCAGTCGCGCCGGCACGGCTGCTGGCGATGACGGGCAGCCCACAAGCCATAGCCTCCAAAATCGGCAGACCGTAGGCGTCCTCGAGCGAGGGAGCGACGTACGCGTCGGCCGCCGCGTAGAACCGCATCACATCCGGCGACGATCCGAGAAATCGAATTTTGGGCTCCAGGTGGAGGTTGCGAATCTGCGGTTCGTAAGTGCGGCGATCGCCTGAACCCGCGACCAAGAGAGTAAAGCCAAGTTCGGAGCAGTGCGCGAGAGCGGTCAAGAGCGTGTCCAGGCCTTTGCTCTTCCAATCGTTGCCGATTAGCAGAATGCAGAAGTCTGTTGCGCGAATTCCGAGGGAAGCGCGCTCGGCGTCGCGACGTTTGACGCGGGCCGCAGGATGAAATGTTTCCGTATCCACCCCGTAACGAACGATGCGTACGTCATCGCGCCCAAAGAACTGCCGCATGCAGTCCGAGGAATGCGCAGAAATCGCCGTCAGAGAGACGGCCCGACGAGGGTAAATTCGCTTCTCAAGCGCGCAGATCAGGCTGTAGTAGAGCCGCCGATGAAGGTTAACGAGCAAAAGCCTCACTGGAGCGCGGCCGAGGCCCAAGCGGGGACGCATGCGGCGATAGAATTCGGTAAAAACAACGTGAATCGAAATCGCGTCGGCGTCAAAGGCGTTAATTCCCGGCGAATAGAGTAAATCGAAGTGCAGTCGCCGAACGCCGGCGTCCCACCAACGCTGCAGGCGATTAGCCAAAAGCCACCACATATAGCCAAAAAGGTGTGGTCCGCGCAGGCGGGGCACTTTGTGCCAAACAATACAGCCCGGTGACCGAGCGGGATGGCGGACCACGTTAGAAAGATCTTCGACGCGTTGCGCGTAGAGATGAATCTCCGCATCAGGTTGTGTAGCAAAGCGCGCAAGCTGCTCGGCAAGGCAACGCTCCGTGCCGTGGCGGCGATCCAGAAAAGGAGAAATTACGGCGAGGCGCAAATCAGCGGATCCAACTGGCCTGAATCTGACCTGCCCTCGCGACGGTTTCGGAGGGAGAGGAAAGGGCTATGGTTGGGAGCCGAAATAACAAGCCGAGACCGAGCCAGAGATAAGCATTCAACAGGTAATCTTCATACGACTGGATTCCCGCAAAGGTCGAGGGAAACAGTAAGACGAACGAATACCAAAAAAGGACGAAGCCTACGGGAAACCAAGGGGAGCCTTTCAGCGATCTTACCACTCGCCAAGCGGAGATGCAGATCGCCGAGCTTACCGTAATCCATAAAATGAGCCCGCCGATACCCATTTCGACGACCAGCGTGCCATATCCACTTTCAACGCCCCCCACAGGCGGTCTCACTCGAAAGAAGCGGGCAACATATTGGCCCCCGAGCGCGGTTGTCCCGATTCCATAACCCCAAGGCCAACGGTCATAGCCAAAGGCTCCTAGAAGATTTCGAATCGGGTAAGACCAAGTTCGGTGCGTCAGCTCGTTTGCCGTACTACTTGGAGAAAGGGTTTCCTGATAGATTGCAAGCCGCGACAGCAGGGCGTCGGGGTAGGTGATAAAAAGTAATACGATGCCCAAGGCTACAGCTAGCGCGGCACGGTGGACGGCACGTAAGACGCGCCGAGCCTCCCCTTGCTTCCAGGGGGCGCCCCAGATAAATGCGATGCTGGTGGCTATCAGATTGATGATAGTCCAGAGGAACGTACCCCTAGACGCAGTGAGAAATCCGGCTGTGGCGGCCGTTGCAATGGCAATAAATGCTAGCAGCCTCCCTTTTTTCTGTCGGAGCAATAAGTACCCAGCGAAACCGTAGACAAGGAGTGAAGCGACGTTTATAAAATTTGCGTAGCGGCTAGCGCTGACGAAAACCGATGTCGGTCGGTATGCGATCGCCCCGCTCAGGGGCGACACACGATACAGGGTGCTTAGCTCTCGAAGGTCGTCCGCGGGCTGCGAGGGGTTCAAGAAACCCTGCCCAAGGATCGATTGGGTGATACCAAGCGCCATAATCACGAGGGCTAAACTTATGTTGACTCTGAAGAAGCGGCGGAATTCCTGCTCGGAGTTGAGAAGCGCATAACCCACAAAGAGTAGCGGAACATAGTAGAAGAATATCTTGAAACCCATAAGGCCGAACCAGATGCTAGTAGAGGCCGGGTTGAAAACTTGCATGGCGCCAAACCAAACAAAGATCAGCAAGACCGCAAGAAACGGCGGCCTAAAGTTCGTTTCCTTTATTTTCCTTTGGGCGGCCACAAAGGAAATCAGCACCACAAGCGCTAGAAAATCCTTGGCGAAATAGATCGCCATGTTGTTGCCGAGAAACTTTCGTATAAAATCCTCAAACAACAGCCAACTTAAGAAAAAATAGACTCCATTGCGCCAATTCCTCAGAATTCCGATAACGATTACGCCGCATACGCAAACGATGGCTGCGTAAGCCAAGCCGACAAAATTTCCATTTATCAAGTACTGAGCGGATTGGTAGGCGAGGACTGCGCCGATAACATAGATTACAACTGTCAGAGGCCGGACTCGGAAACGGCTCGATGATGAGGCGAGGGCTAAGCGCATGGTTCGCCTGAAGGCGGATTCTTAATTATTACTGACTTCAGCGGGTTCTGGAAGTCATTATAATGTTCATGCTTTCCTTTTCGAATTTTCTGGTGTTTTCTGCGCTTCGGATGGCTCCGCCTTACGGAACAGCAGGAAGCAGAAACGAGATGCGCCCGTTCTTAACTTTTCTGCTCGCGCGACAATCGAGGGGACCTTCAAATGATCGACCGTGGTACCGATGGGCGAGTGTCGGTCGATGTCGTTATCCCAGTCTACGGTGAGAGGCAAAAGGCTCTGTCGGCAACTCTTTCTGCGTGTCTCAAGCAGACATATCCCGTCTCTACTATCTTTGTTGTCGACGATGGTTCCCCTGAGCCGGTCTCTCTGCCCGAGTGGGCGCTATCATCCCCACAGATTTGCCTCTTCCGTCTTATTCGCGCTCCCCGGAATTCGGGAATCTCCGCTGCCAGAAATTCAGCAATTGCATTTTCCGAAGCGCCGCTTCTGGCATGTATTAACGTGGAAATTCTCCCTGACGCAGACTGGATCGCAACGTGCGAAGACTATCTTTCGAGCCACCCCGGCGTGGGCGCCTGCTTCACGCGCACTGTGCCCCAAAGTTCGACTCGGATTCTGACGCGCTGGCGCTTGCGTTTCCAGGAATCAAAGTACGGAGAATCGTCCGGCCCCTCCCTATTCGCGCCAGGCCACGCTGTCCTCTTTCGGAAGGAGGCAGTCGATGTTGTCGGTGGATATGACGTTCGTTATCGGCGACATCATGAGGATTCGGACATTTGTCATCGAATGAGGAAGTCCGGCTGGGAAACGCACTATGTCGCAAAGAGTCGGTGTGTCTCAATACAAGAGGATTCCCTAAAGTTGCTAGCTGCAAAGCAGCTACGTGATAGTGGGTGGTATTCGCCGGGCGAGAGCTCGCTTGCTCACCTGTACTTCAATCTTAGCAGGTGGACGTTGATTAGAGCGGGGCGCAACCTCCTGAAAGGGCGTCTATCATTCATTGCAATTGAGGCGGCGCTTTGGGTCACGGCGTTATGGATGGCTACGGTGCGTACGTTGCATTCCCGCCGAATTGGAGGAGCCTGGTGGCGGGGGCTTCGTTAACCGACTCGTCACAGGAACTACCAACGGCAGACGTCGGGGACTAACGGATCTGGAGGTCCCGACAAACCACCAGTTCACCGCAATGGTCGAGATCATAAGTGTAAGGGGAGAGGGCCTGAAAAAACAGCTGCTCGCAGTCTGAGCCGTGGAGTTCTATGCACAGATTTTTCACTCGAGGTAACCAACTCTCAGTATTTCGAGCGAACAAACTCCAATTCGCTTTTTTCGATGTCGATTTTGAGCAGATCTATGGCCTGACAGTCGCAGATACCGATCAGAGTTCCCATGTCATAGCCACTAACCTGAACGGACCCGGTAGTGGTGTCCCTAGCTGAAACTACCTGGGTCGCCCACTCGCGCCCGTCGCGATAAACGCCGACGACGAGTTGTAATTGACTGCACTCTGGCCAAGCCGCTCCGTGGATGACCTTGGCTCGATCACCAAAGGGCTTTAGATTGCGGCAGCAAACTGCATAATTGTTTGGGTCGGGCTCAAGTGCCAAGACCTTGGCAGTCGGGTACCTAGATAAGAAGTATGCGGCGGAATATCCAACGTTCGCGCCGAGATCAAAAATTATTTGTGGTTGCGACAGTTCGATCGGCTCGTAATCCCCCTGAATGAAAATTTGGCTGAGCGCTTCCCGATCGCTGCTGCCAACTCTCATTACCAGAGGGTATGAAATATTTTTAAGTCTTAACTCGGTCGATCCGACGATGCCAGCGCGACGCTCAAGGTCGCAGAAAAATAGCCGAATAGCAGCAGGCCATCCTATCTTTTTCGCGGCATGCGATATCGAGCTCAATTGAACGAGAAGATTCTTCACGCTGTATATGCGGCGCATGGGCCTGCCAAACGTGGTGCACTGTTCA
Source organism: Terriglobales bacterium (assembly GCA_035260505.1). GTDB lineage: Bacteria > Acidobacteriota > Terriglobia > Terriglobales > Acidobacteriaceae > Acidiflorens. Next base: position 3,616 of record DATFVD010000278.1, on the reverse strand, counting down.
TAAGTAAGGTGACGCTTAATAAAGCCGAGCGTGTTCTTCTATCATACGGCGCTCGCTGTACAAATCGAGCACACGCTGCCGTCCCAGCCTACCCAGACTAGCTGCAGCAGGGATTGTACGCAGCGAGCAAGGCCAGCAGAAAGAAAACGCCGGTAAGCACCCGTTTGCGCAGCAACTGCTCTGGAATGGCCGGCGAACTGAGGTTCATGAAGTGCGCTCTATGACCAACACATGATTGTCGCCGAGGACGGCGTCTCCGGGCGAGAGGCTGGCAAGGAGACGCAGCGCGTATGCAATCGGCGCGCGCGTCAATTGGTAGCCGTTTGGAGGAAAGACAAAGTGCTCGCGAAGCTTGACGCCTGCACGAGGCAAGAATTGCCGGCCGAAAAGATCCCAGAAAACAGGAGAAATGTGTGTCGGCTCGCTGCTTTCGTCCATCGTGCGCAGTTTCCCGGTCAGGAAGAACTTGAAACGCGCCGGCAGCGAATCGACGTTCGGAGTAGTGAGGACGCCGACACCCTCTGGCGCGAGAAGCCGTCCCACTTTCCGCAAAAAGCTGATGGGGCTCTCAACGTGTTCTATCACCTCGATTGCCGTCACCAGGTGAAAAGACGACTCACCTAGCAAGGTTGAGAAATCGGCTCCGTCGAGATCCAAAGCTACATGCGGAAGATCAGCATGGAATCCGTTGGTGTCACGATCTACTCCGACAACCTCACATCCCATTGATTGTAATCGCATGGCCATAGCGCCGGGTCCGGTGCCCAAATCGACCGCGCGCATCCCTGCTCTGGCGTAGCGAGAAAGGACACGCTCGGCTACATAGGAGTGAAGGCCGGCATTGGTCGTCGTATGAAGCATTACGGATTTGCCCTCTAAACAATATCATAATACATCCGCGCATGCCTCTCTATCATATTCCGCTCGGCATAGAATCCTAGTACGCGTTCGCGACCGAGTTCGCCTAAGGCCGCCGCTTGTGCACGATCGTCCAGAAGCAGCGCCATTTGGCGGGCCAAGTCTGGCGCGTCGCCCGTTCGAAAGGTGCGTCCCGAATCGCCGAGAACCTCGACAAAAGAGCCAAGGTCTGAAGCCAACACCGGAATTCCGCGCAGCATATTTTCCGCCAGAACCAACCCGAAAACTTCACCGCCAAGAGACGGAACCACCAGGAGAGTGGAGCGAGAAAGCGCCGCGTCAAGTTGAAGCACAGGCAAGCGTCCGGCAAAGTTAACGCAGGGTGCGAGTCCTAGATTCTTGGCGAGTTCCTCGAGATGCGAACGCTCCGGACCATCTCCAATGATAAGAAGCTCGAATACTCGGCCCTTTTGATGGAGAATTCGCGCGGCTTCCAGAAGCACGCTCACACCCTTGGTGCTGACCAGTCGACCCTGGAACGCGATGAGAGGCGCTCCTTGCTGTACGGGGCGCGGATCCTTCAGAGGGCATGCTACGCCGTGCGAAATATGAAAGACTTTTGGAAGCTGGAGCATTCCTGCAAACCACTCGGTGGGCGCGACGTTGCTCGCGATGCCGAAGCATAGGAAGCGCCTCACAAATGTAAGGAGCCAAAGCCGAGTGGAAACCCACCATCCCTCTTTCGCGTTACAGCGCAAACATTCCCGATGACGCCTGGACATGAAATGGCCGGGGCAGGGCGTGCTTGATGCCTCGATGAAGAGCTGGCCGTTCGGACAGATTGTTTGGAAGCCATGGTGCTCGACCACAACAAGCTTGCGGGCAAGCCTTGATAGAAACAGAGGCGCAAGAGCGGGGCCGGCGATGTGAACAATATTGCTCGAGCGAATCAAACTCCAGAGTTGCAGCAGATTCGGTTGGCGGACGACTCGGAAAGCAAGCACATTATCGTCGAAATCGTCTGCGCGAGTAGCTGTTACCACCGTGAGCTCAAATTCGGGCGTGCCGTCTGGCTTGCGAAGATCCGCAAGACCGCGAGCGAGGGACAAAACGACGGTCTCCACACCGCCGACGCTGGGCGCAAAAAAGTGCGAGTAAATCAGGATTTTCATTCCGGCGTTTTACGAAGAAAGCCGACGCCACGGATAATTCTCGCATCAGGCTCTCTGAACTTTCGCGCGAAGTCTTGGAACGCATTATTCCACAAGGCGTCGTCGGAAAAGATGAGTCCTCCAGAACGCACAAAAGGATGAGCAGTCTCAAATTCCCATATCATGTGCTCGTAGGTGTGCAGACTATCGTGAATGAAGACGTCGACAGTTCCCAGGCGCGACAGCAGCGACGGAAGAATTTGACGCGCGTCTCCGATATGAAGCGTCCATCCTTCACGCAGCCAGTCGGGAACGAGCCAACCAGGTTTGTCGCCAGGAGGCAGAAAGGCGGGATCATCGAGGCCAATCGAGTGCAGGCGGCCGCTACCGCCGTTTTTGTGCAAGGCAAGAAGCAGATAGGATGACGAAACTCCGTTAGCGACGCCAGTTTCCACGACACATTGCGGGTTGAGGGCGCGCACCGCAGCATATTGAACAAGAATTTTTTTCGCGAAGAGGTCCGCGCTCTCCACTGACGACCTGCGGAATTTAGATTCGGCGTTTCGCAGGAGTGTCGCAAACGCGGGCGTCGAAATCGGCTCACTCAAATAACTGCGAATCTGCCTGGGCAACACTCCAGTAACTTGGCCGAGGAATTTCTCATCCGTCTGGATTAGCTCTCGGAGGATCGCGTGGGTCGTGTACCGCGGATTTTTCAAGGCGAATGCCGCACGCTGGCGCATATTTTGCAGAAGCCACTTCATGATTGCCTCGCGCTTGATACAGAAGATTTCGAAGCGCCGGTCTGCAATTCATTCCCGGTCGGCTTCTTACCTTGGGCACGTGGTACGGCTAGCTCGATAGCCTCCAGGGTGGCGGAGACGTTCCGTTGAGGAGTCCAAGTCTGCAAGTGTGCCAGCCCGAGCTGACGAATGCTCTGCAAAAGAGTTCGATCCCTGGCAGTTGTTGAAAGCAGCGCAGCCAATGCGGGAACATCACCGCACGGGAAGATGAATTTACGGCAGACAGGCGCAATCAGGTCTTGCGCGGCGCCTACGAGATCGCTGGCGATCACCGGACACCCGCACAGCATGGCTTCATTGACCACGACGGCGAACGGTTCGTATTCGGATGGCAGCACCATGACGTCCGCCGATGTGTATACCGCGGGAAGCTGGGACTGATTGACGAAGCCGAGGAAACGAACGCGCGAGTCGACACCTAGAACCACAGCTTCCGCCGCGAGCTGCTGACGGAGCGGCCCTTCGCCTGCGAAAACCAGAAGCGCATTTGGAAGATTGGCCTTCGCAAAAGCGCGCAGGAGATCGGCTGGGCGTTTCCACGGCTGCAACTTCGCACAGAAAAGAATGACCGTGTCACTGGGCTTTGCTCGCCACGACGCACGCACGGCTTCGCGGTCGACCCTGGCAGACTGCGCTGTCCACCAGTCATTATCGACGACGTAGGGCGTGAGCGTGACGCGCTCGCGGGGAAGACCGAGGGAAAGAATCAGATTCCGCGTGCCAGAGGAGGGGACGATCACCTGGTCCGCCAATCGAAAGAGCAGCGGCCACGCCATGCGCTTCGCCAGCCGCTTCCACGCACGA
>DATFVD010000277.1:0-6892 GCA_035260505.1 Terriglobales bacterium | reverse complement strand
AATGCTGTACCACAGCATGCTGATCCACGTCTCAACCTGTCCGACCTCTTTCCACCAGTTGTATTCGACGATGAAATTGGCAACGGTGCTCGTCAAGGCTAGCAGGATGAGCGCCAACAGCAGCGCCAGCAGGATCAGGTTACGAATCTGTGAAGGACGCATAAATTGAGATGGCCAGCCATTGCGGCTACCATCTCCTCGTTAGCCGGAATTTTCATTTTGGATTCCCGAGAAGGTGGCATTATACAAAAAGGCGACCCGGAACTTCCGATTTCAACTCTATCCTTGCGCAAACCATAGGTCGGCCACCCTCCGGTGTCAAGCTCAGCTGGAAGAGAGACCTCACCAGCACGCATTAGTTAACGCTAGCTCGTAAGGCATGGTAATGCTGATTCTCGTGTAGTAGGTCTTGAAATTCTTGGCCATAGATGCTCTTGAGTCCTTCCGCCAATGTAATCGCCATCTCAACTGAATTGGACCGTCCACGGTAGACTCAGCCGCCGATGCCTCGGTCAGACAGAAAACGGCCAGCCTTTTCAATTGAGTTACAGAGATTTCCGAGTAGTGGAGTAATTTATTTCGCTCGGTGCAAGTTGGGCGTTCCCGTTTCAGCAGGTGCTGCTACCTGATAATCGACCTCGGCTCCCGTCTCTTGGTACGGAAGTTGGGCACTGCCGGCTTACGCAAGGTGAGTGGGCCCCGGTTTTCTAGTGCTATTCGACTGCGCGGGATCCCATTGAAGACTTGGTGGATTCCCTTCTGCGTCGTCGGTAGGCTGTGCTCCAGAATCACTTCACCTGCCTCATTCAAAATGCAGCAATGGGTTGATCGATCTACTAGATCCAAACCGATCGTTAGCTTGTGCTCTTTGAAAATCTCGTTTCCGTTGGTCGCCACAGTGCTAATCTTCTTCACAGCCGGTCTCCTTTTCTATTGCGCCTCAAGCGCGTCGACCATTGGGAGCGTATCGCATCCCGCGGGAGACCGGCCTTCTCATCCCATTTGAGAAGACGTCCTTCCAAGGAACTGGCTGACTCCCGAAGTTTCAGCGCCGCTAGCCAATTCTTGACAACTAATCAATGCAAACCTGCCGCAACAAGCGAAAATCGCTCAGCATCTTGCCCGTGCCGAGCACCACCGATGCCAACGGATCATCCGCGATGGATACCGGCAACCCCGTTTCCTCGCGGATCCGCTTGTCTAAGTTCTTGAGCAGCGCGCCGCCGCCCGTCAGCACGATGCCGCGATCGCTGATGTCCGCGGAAAGCTCCGGTGGAGTGCGCTCGAGCGCCGCGCGCACCGCATTCACGATCGTCGCCACGCACTCGTTCAAGGACTCGCGGATTTCGCTGTCATCGATGGTAACCGTGCGCGGCACACCCTCGATCAGGTTGCGCCCCTTCACTTCTATGGTGACCGGTTTTTCCAACGGATAGGCGGAACCGATCTCCATTTTGATCTGTTCCGCGGTACGCTCGCCCACCAGTAGGTTGTATTTGCGCTTCAGATATTGCATCACGGCTTCGTCCATCTCGTTTCCGGCTACGCGCACGGAGCGCGAGTAAACGATGCCGCTCATGGAAATCACTGCGATGTCCGTGGTTCCGCCGCCGATGTCGACCACCATATTTCCCAAAGGCTCTTCGATTGGCAGGCCCGCGCCGATCGCCGCCGCAATGGCCTGCTCCACGAGATACACTTCGCTGGCCCGCGCGCCGTAAGCGGAGTCCTGCACCGCGCGCTTTTCCACCGGCGTGATTTCGCTCGGCACCGCGATGACGATGCGCGGACGCACCAGCACGCGCCGGTTGTGCGCCTTTTGGATGAAGTACGTCAGCATCTTTTCCGTGACTTTGAAATCCGCTATCACCCCGTCTTTCATCGGCTTAATGGCCACCACGTTCCCCGGCGTCCGCCCTAGCATCTCTTTTGCTTGCCGGCCCACGGCGACCACTTCGCCGCTCGTCTTATTGATCGCCACGATCGACGGCTCATTCACCACGATGCCTTTGCCGTGTGAGAACACCAGCGTGTTTGCGGTACCCAGATCGATGGCCAGGTCGGACGAAAACAGACTGAACACTGACCTCATGTTGCAACCGTTCTTATTCGGGATTTCCTTTCCTCTGCGCAGGAATGCCAGTCCGGATCCCCGAAGTGTGCTTGGTACGTCTCATCTCCGCTCTAGCGAGTCTTGAGGCACCTAGATCAGCGCGCTCCAGCATTTCCCTGATGACGGGCGGGGCGCTCGCGGAGGCAGAGTCTATGATCGCCCCATTGGCGAAGTTACCTTCGGAGCGGCGGCCAATTATTGCTGCCTTCTGGACGCAGCCGAAGTTTTTTGATGCGATTGTAAGCCAGGCCGAGTCACTTCCTCGAAGCGCAGCCCAAGTTGCTGCCACCGGAGATTACAGTGACATTCCGTTGGTGGTGCTTTCGGCGAGCAGTTCATCTCCTTCGCAGATGACATGAGGCCTTGGCGCAGCTGTCTTTCCACAGGAAACACATAGTCAATGCAGACGAACCTTTGGCCCAGTACAACTGACAAATATAGTCGGCGCTGTAAAGCTTCAAGTCTCATCCCCCTCCGACCAACCTGCACCCCTGGACATCTTCCCGTTCGCCTTGAACGCATATCCCAGCTGCCGGTACCCGGGCTTGCGTGTCGCCCTGGGCAAACGACAACTCGCGCCGCTTATCCAATAGCAGTCTCTTGTATCGCTGCAGGTCGGTTGGGCACATGACCAACCCTCTGGGGAAGGAGACCTTGCCTCTGGTCCCGGATTCTACACCCACTCAAACCCCGTGTCCGCAACCCGCGTCCGTATGGCCGGCCTCGCTGCCTTTTCCTTTCGTCCAGGCCCCGGCAGCTCCCAGTGCTAGAATTATTCCTCAAATGCAAGACCTAGCAACCAAAGCCTGTGTCCCCTGCCGAGGAGGAGTGCCTCCGCTCAAGGGTGAGGAACTCGCATCTCTGCAAAAGCAGGTGGGCGGATGGAATGTTATTGAGGAACACCACATCGCGAAGGCCTTCAAGTTTCCCGACTTTCGCGAAGCCCTCAAGTTCGTAAACCGCGTAGGCGAATTTGCGGAGGAGCAGGGGCACCACCCAGATATCTTCCCTTCCCTGGGGAAAAGTAGGGATTACGACCTGGACGCACAAAATCAACGGCCTGACGGAGAGCGATTTTGTCCTGGCCGCCAAAATCGACCAGCTCTACAAACCCTAGTTTTCTCCTCACAACGACACAAACTACCGCGTCGAAGACCGCCCCGCAGCGTTTGCTTTGATCTGGCAGATTTCCGAGTCGCCGCCGCTCGTTTTGCACCGAAGAATTTTTTCGATTCTCCTTGACACGCGTATTCTCCGGGGAACAAGCTCGTGGTGAGGTTTCGCCGTGTGAGGCGGGACTCCCGCTCCGTAGTCCGAGCGCAATTTCTTTAATAGCCAAGCTCCGCGTTGAGCGCTAAGAGGTCAGTACGTCGTCGGCTCCTTTTTCTGCACTCGCGCGGAGCCTAAGCTTCTGTACGACGTACTGGACTGCACGTCCAAGACCGCAGCGGTTTCAGGCCCCTCCCATCGAGCCCGACTCGCCTCATGCAGGTAGGAACCTTGCACTTCTCAAAAAGGAGAACACCTCATGTCGAAAGAAAACAAAACTGTCATCCGTCGTCTGTTTGAAGAACTTTGGAACAAGGGCAATCTGTCGGTGGCAGACCAGCTCTTTGCCCCCAACTACACCCACCATGACCCTTCGACACCTGATGTTGGGCTGGGCCCCGAGAGTGAGAAGAAGAGAGCGACTCTCTACCGCACTGCCTTTCCCGACCTTCGATTGACGATCGAGGACATCTTCGCCGAAGGCGAAACAGTAGTCGCGCGTTGGTCCTGTCGGGGTACCCATAAAGGCGATCTCAGCGGGATTGCCCCAACGGGGAAGCAGTTCACTATCTCCGGGGTAAGCGTCGCCCGCTTGACTGGCGGCAAGATGGCAGAAGGCTGGATCAACTGGGACGCTCTGGGCCTTATGCAGCAGCTCGGCGTCGTCCCTGAGCTCGCCAAAACCAAGGCCGCCGCTGCGAAGCCTTAGACCTCGGACGACTTTCAAATCTGGCTCACGAGACCTCACCGGCGTCATTTGGTCGAGGATGGAGTGTGTATTCGCGCGGTGAGGATTGTGCGAAGTAAAAGGAATCACAATGCAAGAAGAAATCGGCAAGACTGCCGGGGCGATTTGGGATGAGCTCAACACGAGGGGCGAACAGTCCCTCAGCGAGTTGAAGAAAGCGGTAAAAGGGAAGGAACCCACCTTCGACTGGGCCATTGGATGGCTGGCGCGCGAAAACCAGATTGTGATCATGCCCGAAAAGCGCTCCTTCCGAATCCGCTTGAGACATGAGCACGCAAAGGCGACAGGCGCCTCGTAGGTTTGATTGTTTTCCCTGGGGAAAAACAGCGCTAAGGCGTGCTAGCGCGGCTCGAATCGCGTTTTTTCGTCAGAGATCGCGACCACCTCATAGCAGTCAATCACCAGAATCGCCCCGGACGGCCTACGTATTGTCAGGTCTGCGTTCGTGAGGTAAAGGAGTTGCCCCGGAATCTGTTCGTCGGCGTTCCCTCGCGTTCGACCGGCTCCCTACTTACGAAGTCGATCGGAGCAACGTCAATCACCCGTGGTTGCTTGAGTTCCACCGTCAGCGTCTTTAGGTCTTTCCGCCAGCGCTCAAGGCGTGGCGTTGCACCCTTCCAACTTTGAATCGTCTTCCTCCGCTGCCTTTGTTTTGCACGCCTCATACACTTCTTCTCCCCGGAATAATGTCAGTCCCGGATCGAGTTCCGTGTCGAGGATCTCTTCTAGCTCTTCTTCGAGGTTACCGCATAGAAGGCTGCCCGCCGCTGCTCTAGGTCCTTGCTTTTTGCAGTGTGGGCAGACGATTTGGCCCTTCTCATACTCCGAGATTGTCAGGATTTTCGAGAACTCTTTGTTGCAGGCCCGACAAAGAAAATTGTACTGGGGCACGACTACCTGCCCACCGAAAAGCGTTATGGAAGAAAATCCTAGTCGCACGCGCACCTGGCGTCAATCGGCTGCGGTATGACCCCTCCCACCAAAAGCCGTACGGTGGAGCCGATTCTTTAATGTCATCTCTGCAATTTCCTCTCCTGCAAAATTCGAGACCTCACCCTGCAGAATTCGCGTCCTGGCCTGGCAAGTTTCGCGTCAGAATGAGAAAGGACGAGAGCTACGTCTAATCGGAGTAGAATACGAGGCAGCCATGCGCGGAAGAACTACAGCGCTTGTCTTCTCCGTCACCCTCCTCGGTTTCGCTGGCGGGATCGCGATCCGCGTGCCGGGCGCTCGTCAAGCACCCGCTGCCGATCAGCCGCCGTCAGAACAAGAGCGCGCCCGGTTGCTTTCCACAGGCAAGGAGCTTTTCCTCGCGCGGTGCGCCCGTTGCCACAACGAGCGCGGCGACAAGCCGCTCAAGACCGGCCCGCCCTTGAACGAGCGCGGGCTGTCCACGGACGAGATTGCCCGGGCGGTGAACGGGCGCCTCCGGGACAAGACCGGGGAAGAACGACGCGCAGTGACGCTATACATTTCGAGCTTGATGAAGACCAGGGATTCGGAAGAAAAGCCAGCATCAAAACCTTAGTCCACCGGCACCGTTGCATCCCCGCCCGCGTAGCCCTGCGGCCTCTTGTTCATCCGAGTGAATGTCGGACACGGACACGCCGGGCGTAAATCCATAGATTCAAAACGCAGACGGCGACAGCGCCCGCAATGAGAAGGTTCGGGCGAATATTAGGGTACACCACCGCATCGAGGTAATGCAGAAGGAATGGGCCGCGATAAGCCGAAACGCCGCCAAGCACCTCAAGCCACGTTTCAAACACCGTGAGCGGGCACCAGAAACCAAAGATTTCGATGATTACTCCGTACACCAGCGTCGCAACGTGCAGCGCCGCGAGCCGCGGCCGGCCCCGCGTGAAGAATGCGCCGAAGATGACCCAGGCGATATAGACCGCATGAAGCGACAGAACACTGGCCGCCATCGCTCGGTACCACCCCTGCGCCATGCTCACAACCCCCTGGAAGCAAAGCCGAGAAGTCTATTGCGGACTGCTATTGTAAAAGCAAGGAGCGAGTTCCCCTCAGTCGCCTGTGTTTTGGCGTCCCCTTGGCCCAGCACTTCGTGCAAAGCGTTTTCATGGATACCTTGCCGCTTACGCCCCAATTCGTTGAAGGCAATCTCAACCATCTCTTTCAGTTTGTCAGAAGCGAGTAAAGGCCGCGCGCAGAGTCTCCGCTTGTCCTAAGTCTTGGCCTAACGTCGCTCTTCGCGCTCTCCTTCTCTGCGCGCCCTCCAGGTTGTTCCCGACCGACGACGAACTGACTCAACCACTTCACGAATTGACACAACCACAAGATCGGGCTCGTCAAGCTGGATCCAATGACCACTTTTGGAAGCAACTATGTGTTTCCCTTGGGAAGACAGGTGCGCCAAGGCCTCATGTCCCTTCATCTGCGAAGGAGATGAGCTGCTTGCCGAAAGCACCACCAACGGAATGTCACTGTAATCTCCGGTGGCAGCAACTTGGGCTGCGCTTTGAGGAAGTGCCTCGGCCTGGCTTACAATCGCATCAAAAAACTTCGGCTGCGTCCACAAGGCCCCAATAATTGGACGCAGCTCTGAAGGTAACTTCGCCAATGGGGCGATCATACGCTCTGCCTCCGCGAGCGTCCCACCCGTCAGCAGGGAAACGCTGGTGCGCGCCAGTCCGGGTGCGCCAAGACGCACGAGAACGGAGATGAGACGCGCGACACCCAGCCGCGCAAGTAACGCGCCATATCGAGAGAGCCTTATTGCGCCCGCAAGTTTTCTTGCT
>DATFVD010000276.1:0-2789 GCA_035260505.1 Terriglobales bacterium | reverse complement strand
AATGCTGTACCACAGCATGCTGATCCACGTCTCAACCTGTCCGACCTCTTTCCACCAGTTGTATTCGACGATGAAATTGGCAACGGTGCTCGTCAAGGCTAGCAGGATGAGCGCCAACAGCAGCGCCAGCAGGATCAGGTTGCGAATCTGTGAAGGACGCATAAATTGAGATGGCCAGCCATTGCGGTTACCATCTCCTCATAAGCCGGAATTTTCATTTTGGATTCCCGAGAAGGTAGAATTATACAAAAGAACGACCCGGAACTCCCGATTTCAACTCTATCCTTGCGCAAACCATAGGTCGACCACCCTCCGGTCATGTTTCTGTTTCCGGGGCTCGGCGGCCCGAATCTTCGCCGGATGACCGACCAAGCATTCGATTCCCAGTTCCTCCATCAAGCTCACAAACCACTGCATCGATCCCGTCGCTTCGATCCACACGTGCGCCGGCCCGGATAGGGTGGAATAGAACTCCCGCACCTCGCTAGCCTCATTTCTCAGAGTCTTCTCCACCACCTCCCCAGTGAGTTGTCCAGCATCGCTACCGTTTGCTAGCGAGCGTGCAAGTCGCAACCTATAATTCACATCTCGGCCTCCTTCGGCCCGAGCGCTGTTAGGGTGAACACCGAAACATGAACGCTCTAAACTTAAACCCTTCCAGTCTTCCACTACAAATTCCTCAAAGGCGTCCTGAAGGAATCCGAACTCATTCCAGGGGAAGAACGTGAAACAGGTGGCGATAGAGATGGCCGAACACATCGTTAAAAATTGTCGATATGGGAAGTATCCCCACATAACTCCTTCCAAGGAACTGGCCAACTCCCGAAAGTTTCACCGCAGCCAGCCAATTCTTGACAACTAATCAATGCAAATCTGCCGCAACAAGCGAAAATCGCTCAGCATCTTGCCCGTGCCGAGCACGACCGATGCCAACGGATCATCCGCGATGGATACCGACAACCCCGTTTCCTCGCGGATCCGCTTGTCCAAGTTCTTGAGCAGCGCGCCGCCGCCTGTCAGCACGATGCCCCGATCGCTGATGTCCGCGGAAAGCTCCGGTGGAGTGCGCTCGAGCGCCACGCGCACCGCATTCACGATCGTCGCCACGCATTCGTTCAACGCCTCGCGGATTTCGCTGTCATCGATGGTAACCGTGCGCGGCACACCCTCGATCAGGTTGCGGCCCTTCACTTCCATGGCGAGCGGTTTTTCCAACGGATAGGCGGAACCGATCTCCATTTTGATCTGTTCTGCGGTGCGCTCGCCCACCAGTAGGTTGTATTTGCGCTTCAGGTATTGCGTCACGGCTTCGTCCATCTCGTTTCCGGCTACGCGCACGGAGCGCGAGTAAACGATGCCGCTCATGGAAATCACCGCGATGTCCGTGGTGCCGCCGCCGATGTCGACCACCATGTTTCCCAACGGCTCTTCGATTGGCAGGCCCGCGCCAATCGCCGCCGCCATGGCCTGCTCCACGAGATACACTTCGCTGGCCCGCGCGCGGTACGCGGAATCCTGCACCGCCCGCTTTTCCACCGGCGTGATTTCGCTCGGTACCCCGATGACGATGCGCGGACGCACCAGCACGCGCCGGTTGTGTGCTTTCTGAATGAAATACGTCAGCATCTTTTCCGTGACTTTGAAGTCCGCGATGACGCCGTCTTTCATCGGCTTTATGGCGACCACGTTCTGCGGCGTGCGCCCAAGCATCTCTTTTGCTTCTCGGCCCACGGCCACGACTTCTCCGCTGGCCTTGTTGATGGCTACGATCGAGGGCTCGTTGACGACAATGCCTTTGCCGTGCGAGAACACCAGCGTGTTCGCCGTGCCCAGATCGATGGCCAGGTCGGACGAAAACAAACTGAACACCGACCTCATGTTGTAACCGTTCTTATTCGGGATTTCCTTTCCTCTGCACAGGAATGCCAGTCCGGATCCCCGAAGTGTGCTGGGCAGAACCAGTGGTTACACCGTTCGCAATACCTGGTGGCAGGAATCATGCACGGCTCATCCCAGAGAGAAATGCCTTGGCAGAATATCGTGGGCGGCTCATTTTCTTGTTTGCCCATCGAGATGGCTCTCCAGGGGCCTTTTCATCGAGGCCTCACGAGGGACATGTCGAACAAGTTGGGTGGGGGGGATGCTCCCGAAAACGGCTTAATCGAGGGCGATGTGGGTGCTTGTCCCTGCAACCCCTTCCAGCCTCTGGATCGTGTCCATCACTAGTTTGTTGAGCTCCTGGGATTCTGCAACCGCAACCACGGCGAATACGTCGCGGGAGCCCCAACACGCATCGGCCATCTTGACTCCACGCAGACTCGCGATCTGCCGAGCGACATCGCACGACTTGCCAGGCTCCCCCGCAACGACGATGTAGGCTCTCATGATCTTCCCTCCACAGCACCATTCGACTGCTTGCGCTCCTTGCAGGCACGGCAGTGGTGCGTCCAGGGCACCGCTTCGAGACGAGCCCTAGAGATAGGCTGATTGCAGACGCCGCAAATTCCGTACGTGCCCTGCCTGATCCGACCCAATGCTTCTTCGATGGCCCTTAAGAGACGACCGTCGGTTTTATGTAAGCGGATCTGCAGCTCTGCTGATGAATGAGATTGCCCTCGAAGCCTCCTGCTGCTGGCACTCGTGCTCGATCGTCGCTTTGTGCAGACGACAACACACGCCGTTTCTCCAACAAGAGTCTCTTGTATCGCTGCAAATCGGCTGGGCCCATGGGCGGTCCTCTGTGGGAGGCGACCCTACCTCTGGCGGAATCTTACACCCACACGAACCCT
>DATFVD010000275.1:0-22575 GCA_035260505.1 Terriglobales bacterium | reverse complement strand
CCGATCCACACCTGGTTCGCCGCCCGCGGATACGTGAGCGTCCGCGTCGATATTCGCGGCTTCGGAGCCAGCGAGGGCACACCCACGGATCGCGAATATTCCGAGCAGGAACAACTTGATGGCGAGCAAGTCATCGCCTGGCTAGCCGCGCAACCATGGTCGACCGGCAAGGTTGGGATGTTCGGGATCTCCTGGGGAGGCTTCAACTCCATACAGCTGGCGATGCGCCATCCGCCCGCGCTCAAAGCGATCCTCGCCGTCGATGCCACCGAACAACTCTTCCACGACGACGTCCATTACATCGATGGCATGATGCACTTCGACGAGTTCGAGCTCAACATGGACCTCGCACCTTCCATGACCGGAGCCCCTGACTATTCGCTGGACGAAAAGATTCTAGGCCCGCGCTTCGAATCGGCGCCATGGTCGCTGATGTATCTCAAGCATCAGCGCGATGGCCAGTTCTGGCACGCTCCGGTGAAGCCACTCAGTGAAATCAAACTTCCCTGCTTCCTCATTGGTGGCCTGCTCGACGGCTATCGCGATTCCATCCCGCGCATGTTTGAGCAAGTCAAAGCTCCGGTGAAGGCCATCATCGGGCCGTGGAATCACACCTTTCCCCACGATGCCGAGCCCGGCCCCCAAATCGAATGGCGAGATCAAGCGCTCCGCTGGTGGGATTACTGGCTCAAGGGTCGAAACACGGGAATCATGGTCGAGCTGCCGCTTTCGATTTACATGCAGGATTGGCACGCCCCCGACCCTCACCTCAAGAACGTGCCTGGAAAATGGCGCGGCGAGATTGGCTGGCCCCCAAGGAACGTGGCGAACACGACGCTGTATTTGTACGAAGCACACGTCCTCTCCACCGAGCCTGCCAAACGTGCAGTCCACCAACTTCGCTACGTTCCGAGCGTGGGTGTCGAAGCCGGGTTCTGGTGGGGAGAACTGCACACCGACCAGCGCCCCGTCGATGCCTTCAGCCTTACCTACGATTCCGCTCCGCTCAAAACCGACCTCTCTATCCTCGGACGCCCTCACGCCCTGCTTCAGGTGAGTTCATCCGCCCCGCAAGCTGACTGGTTCGTCCGGCTCTCCGACGTAGCTCCGGACGGCGCCGTCACCCAAGTCACCGGAGCGGGACTCAATGGCGCACAGCGGGAGTCAGCTTCTGAGCCAATCGATTTGGTCCCCAACCAGACCTACTCGCTGGATATCGAAATGCACCTCGCCACCTGGACTTTCCCTGTAGGCCATCGCATCCGTCTGGCAGTTTCGAACGCGCTCTGGCCCATGGTGTGGCCAACCCCGTATGCGATGACAACGACGCTTCAACTCGGCGGTGATACCGGCTCCCGGCTAACCGTGCCGCTAGTTCCACCGTCAATGTATGCCTCACCCCAATTCGCGCCCCCGGAGCGATTGGAACAACGCAGCGACTTTCAGTCGGCGGGCCTCCCATGGCCCGGCGGTTGGAAAACCGAGCGCGACGAGCTGAATGGACAAACAAAAGTGATCTGGAGCGGAAAGTCCGAAGAAACCTACCCCTGGGGGAAAGAAAACGACTTCGAGGGCATAACCTACGTCGCCGATGACAAACATCCCGAAACCGGCTCCGTCGAAGGTGGAGCCGAAATCGTCATACATCTGAAACAGCAAACCCTGACCTGGCAGGGCCACCTGACTCTGACCAGCGACGCAAAAAACTTCTATTACAAATACGCTCGCCAGCTATTCAAAGACGGCCAGCCGCTGAAACAAAAGACCTGGGAAGAAACCATCCCTAGAGACCACCAATAAAACGATAAACTTCCCTCTGAGTTACTTTCCTTCAGCTCCGAGATCTGGCACTGGTAGCCGATGCTATTCCGGGAATGGAACGCCGCCTTAGTTACCCAAGTTACTTTCGCGGCCCCTGGGATCTTGAGTAGCATAGCGACTGGAACGAATCCCCATGCGATCCTATCTTTCAGCCTTGTTCATTGCGCTATCTCTGGGAGTGATCACCTTCTCCCCTGTTTTCTCCGCTGCTCAAGAACAGCCGGAAACCACGCGGAAGATAGTGAGCAAGGTGGTCCCAGTCTATCCAGAGCTCGCCAACAAGATGCAGATTCGCGGAACCGTCAGGGTGGAAGCTGTAGTTGCGGCCAACGGAAAGGTAAAGTTCACGCAAGTGATTGGCGGCAGTCCTTTGTTGGCAAAAGCGGCAGTCGATGCCATCGAGAAATGGAAATGGGGACCGGCTGCGCAGGAAACCAAAGAGCTTATAGAGCTCAATTTTCATCCCTAGCGGTTACTGTGGTTACTTTCGCGGCGTTTTAAATTCCGAGTAGGCTAACCGAAGTGAAAAAGCCATCCATAAGGCCATTTTTTGTAGCCGCACTTTTGGGGCTCTCCTTGGGGGTGATTCCCTTCTGCTCAGCCCCTGCTTTCGCGCAAGAACAGGCGGAGGGAAAGCGGACTATTTTGGGCAGAGTGGTGCCGGTGTATCCAGACCTGGCCCGCAGGGCGCAGATCCGTGGAACGGTCAGGGTGGGAGTCGTGGTTACACCCAGTGGAAAGGCAAAGTCAACTCAAGTGATTGGTGGCAATCCTTTATTGGCCAGAGCCGCGGTGGAT
This sequence comes from Terriglobales bacterium, assembly GCA_035260505.1. Taxonomy (GTDB): domain Bacteria; phylum Acidobacteriota; class Terriglobia; order Terriglobales; family Acidobacteriaceae; genus Acidiflorens. Next base: position 19,956 of record DATFVD010000275.1, on the reverse strand, counting down.
GCCATCGAAAAATGGAAATGGGCGCCGGCTCCGCAGGAAACCAGAGAACTCGTAGAACTCAATTTTCACCCCTAGAGCCCACTCTTCAAATCCGCCGCGAGCAACTGATGAAATAGCTGTTCCCCTGCTTCCCGCCTGACTGAGAGGCGACCTGCCCCATAAGCCCGCGACTTCAGGCCCCTCTGTACTGCTTCGCAAATCGCCAGATCCTCATCCTGGACCTGACTTCCCACCGCCACACTGCGCTCGTTGTAAGCGCGCCCGGACTCGCTCACGTCGCCAAAGTAGAAATCAAATATCACCCGGCAATGGTCCACATCGATGGGGAGCACCAGATTCGTATCCAGATACCCTTCGTAGTAGTTGAGCATGAAGTTGGGATGTTGCCAGAAATACCAGGCCCGGTCGCCCTTCCGCGTCGTGGACGTCGCAGCAGCCTGTTCTGAGCTGACCAGCGGACTCGACTGCAAACAATACCGGCCCTCATTCTGGATTGTATATTTCTTGTAATCCAGAACAGAGTTCAGGTCTTTATGCAAATGCGGCACGTGATAGCCGCCATCCAGGTAGTTATCCACAAACACCTTCCAGTTACAGTGGATGTCGTACGTCTTACTTGTAAAGTAATGCAATTTACTCAATCCGAGCGGGGCTGTCCGCTTGACCAACCCACCGAGAAACGTTGCGAGCGGGGCTGCGTCCGCATCCAGATTCACGAAGACAAATTGCTCCCACGTCTCCACCCTCACCGGGATGAGCCCATTGTTCTTGCGCTCGAAGTTCTTCACACCGTCGAATTCCGGCATCCCCTTGAGCGTTCCATCCAGGCCGTAATTCCAGCCGTGATAAGGACAATGCAAAATCGACGCCTGCCCGCACGGCTCCGTCACCACCGCCGCGGCGTGGTGCCGGCACACGTTGTAAAACGCCCGCAACACGCCATCATTGCCGCGTACCGCTACCAGCGGCTCTCCGGCCACGGTCGCCGTCACAAACTGTCCGGGCTTTTCCACCTGATCCACTCGCCCCATCACCTGCCAGGTGCGCGAGAAAACCGTCTGCCGTTCCAGTTCCGCAATTCGGGCATCGACGTACCATGGCGCCGGAATCGTCGACGCTTCCGCCAACGGCGCTGCGTCGTCATAACTTGCAACAATCTGCTCTATGCTTGTGCTTGTGCTCATGCCATCCCTTAAGCTTTCTTCCCGGTTAGTTGTACTTTCTCCGACCCAATTGCGCGCTGCAACAATTCCACAAATTGTTCGATTCGCGCTTCTTTCTCCTCCGGTACCGGTCCCGACTTCCGAAACAGTCCCGGATCCAACTCCTCCGTCAGCAACGCGTCCTGGAAGCGGTCCATGGTCCACTCGAGGATTGATCCGATCATGTCCACATCGAGATCCGACCGTAACTCTCCCCGCTTGACTCCGAAGCTCACAAAGTCACGCCATCCGTAAGGATCCTCCGCCACCAAAAAGCGGTTGATCTCCCTGCGCAGCGAAAGATCCGTCCCATAATTACCAACCAGATAGATTCGGTATGACGACCAGTTATCCCGCACCATGTTCTCGGTGCGTCCCAGCCAGTAGCGCAGCAGTTCAAAAAATCCCCGCTCCTGGACAGCCGCTGGAGCCTGCATATACTTTGGAAACGACTGTACGGCCTTTTTGTAGGCCTCGAAGAACAATCCGTCCTTGCTCTTGAAATGCTGGAACACGGATCCTTTTGCAATGGCTAGCTGGGCCGCGATATCTTCCACCCGCGCCGCGCTATATCCCCGCTCGGCAAAATGCCGGATTGCAACCTCTACAATTCGCGCTCGTTTCGCTTCCGAGCGCGGACGCGGCTTCCCGTCCCGTCGCATTTGCGCCGGCTTCGCCAGACTGCTCGCAATTCCTTCCATGGCCCAACGCCTCCCAAATTCACTTGACCCTCGGTCAACGAACAATACAGCACTCGTAAACCATTTTTCAATGGCTTTTACAATGAGCTTTCGTTAGCTTCTTCAACTAGAGTCTTGTCTATTTTGACCACCGGTCATTCGCGGGTTTTTGCCGTCCAGACTCGCTAGAAATCAGACGCCGCCTCGGGGCTGGGCACCGCAAAAGGAGACCTTCAATGTCGGAAACCGCTCAACAATACACGGAACGCATCCTGGCCAACGCTCAGGGACAGGACCCGCTCAAGGTGCAATCCGCCACCACACAAAAACTTGATCGACTGATCAAAGGCGTCTCGACGGCCAAACTCCGCAAGCGCCCCGCGCCTGACAAATGGTCTGTCTCTGAAATCCTGGCTCACCTCGCCGACGTCGAAATCGCAATTGGATGGCGCATGCGCGCGATCCTCGGAGCGCCGGGAACGCCCGTCCAAGCCTACGATCAGAATGCCTGGGTCACGACCGGACATTACTACAAACGCGATCCCGGCAAATCCATCGAACTGCGCCGCGTCGTGCGTGAAGCGAACCTCGCGCTCCTCAAGTCGCTGACGCCCGATCAGTGGAAGCACTATGGGCAGCATGCCGAGCGCGGGCAGGAATCGATCGAGCACATGGTCCGGATGGTAGCCGGCCATGACCTCAACCATATCCAACAGATTGAGCGCATCTTAAAACCAGTGAAATGATTGCATCCGGGAACGGTCTGAAGAACGGACGACGAGACAAGCCATCCGCTTTCCGATTGCTTGCGCGGGCTACGGCTTGGCGAGTTTTTCCTGAAGTTCTTTGACAACTGGGACGTGGCCAGGCTTCGGGGAGCGGGTGGTCGTAATCACGACAACGCTGACTAGGACCAAGAGAGTTCCAAGCAGAGTTCTCGGACCAATCGTCTCGCCACCAAGGAAATATCCGACGATCACTGCCACTACCGGGTTGACGTACGCGTAGGTGCCAACTTTGGTTGGCGATTCGTGATGGATAAGCCAGACGTAGGCAGTAAATCCAACGATGGAGCCGGCAACAATCAAGTATGCAAGGGCAAACCAGGCGCCGCGCGAGACTGCTGGAACGTTAAATTTGCGGACCTCGCCCAGAATTGCGGCTGCCAGCGCGAGCATAATTCCGCCTACCAGCATCTGCGCTCCGGAACTCATGACCTTTGATGCGGGCAGCGGGAGCTTGCGGGTGACGACCGAAGCAATCGACCAGCTAATCGCAGCGATTACGAGCGCGACCGCACCGCGAGGATCGATGGGGACTTCGCCAAGACTGAGGCTCACGGAGCGGCTCACCAGAACCGACACACCGCCGATCCCGACTAAAAGAGCCAGCGCCAGTCGAAGCGTAAGGCGCTGCGTACGCAGAAAAAGGATCTCCGAAAGCGCCATGAAGACCGGGATGGTTGCCATCATGACGGCGGCAATTCCCGAAGGCACACGTTGTTCGGCCCAGAACAACAGGCCGTAATCGACCACAAAGATACAGACTGCGAGAAACGAAATGGCCATCCACTCACGGCGGGATGGGGACGGCGTACCCTTCAGGCGCATCCATGCGAAGAGCGCGGCACCAGCAACGAAGAAACGCATGCTGGCGAGAAGAAAGGGCGGGACCTCACGCACGCCTACGCGAATGGCGAGGAAGGTCGAGCCCCAGACGAAATAAATAATGGCGAAGGCCAGCAAGGTCTTCCATGCGGGAGGACGAACCGTGGCTTCCATGGGAAATAGATCACCGGCAAGACCGCGGGGACGCAGAGTTTTTCTACTCAGTTCTCGCGCGTATTCCGGGCGCACTGCCTTGAACGACCGAGGCGATCTCGTCGAGGGTAGGTTTCTTGGTTCTTGCGAAAGGGCTCTGCACGCCGCAGAGTTGCGGCGGGGCAGAGAACCTGCCCCGCCCGGTTGGTGGCCTGCTCCCTGCGCTTTGGGGATGATCCTCAAACATCCCAAGGCAGGATACAGGCGACTTCCGACCCACGATCTGTCACGGTTAGGATGCCGTAACTTGAGTCTCTGCTCGGGTCCTCGTTGCTTCTGGTTCGCGGCGTGTGTCGATCACTGAACCGAAATAACAGCGCCGACTGTACCTATGCAGTCGTTACCCGAAGTGTAATTCACCAATACAAAGGTGTCTCCTGCCGCAAACGCATTACTGATGTCATAGCCCGTGTCATCCCAAAGTTGTGGCAGCGGCCAGCCGGAACTGCCGTCCCAGTCGCTGTTGCTTGTTTCCCCGCCCGGCCCGGCCACCTGGACGAAAGTAAGGCTCGGGTATCCAGATACGGAGCTGGTCTCGTTTGAAGTTGGGGAAAAGATGCTGCGGCTGGCCCCGATCTGTCCGTCGTAACCGAAGTTGTCAAGCAAAACTCTACTTCCGGAAGCGGTGGTCGCCGGCAACTGGTAGTAATTGGAAAATGTTGTGCCGACGAAGGTGGTTCCGGCTTGACCATCCAGCAGCCCGACATTGGCGGTGCCTGTACCGACAACAACGAGCGAAGCACCTTCGAAAAGCGGGAATACTACATTGAAATCCCATGGATCTTCTCCGTCAGTAAGGCCGGTAGCGCCGCGAAGAATGACCTTGTAGAGACCGTTACCGGTTGCGATGGTGTTGGGCACCTGCGCCCTGAAAACGTAAGTTCCTGTGCTTCCCCAGCACGGATCACCACCGACCGCGATCAATGTACCGTTGAGTGTTGTCGAGCTTGGAAGCGGAGCGCCCGTCGGAAATTGGCGAGCTATTGTCACGTGCCCCACTCTCGCGACTTGGGTTGCCGTAGGATTTTGCAAGAGCACCGCCCAGTAGAGCCAGGCCGCTTGCGTTGGGCCGGAAACACCGCTGATGTGGATCGCGCCCGTTAACCGGTTACGCAAGGCAACGCCGCCAGTACCATAGGACGCGTTGGTGTAAAGAGCTGTGAGATAAGTAACCCCGTTATCGATTTGCTTTGTGACGGCAGGACTAAAGCCCGACTTGGAAGTGCCCAACGAACGCGCGTCTTTTTGCGCGTTGGCAACAGTTGCGAGATTGAAAAGCGCGCTCATTGCAAGCGCCATTGCGATCTTTCTGTAGTTCATATTGATCCTCCTAGGAGTTTTGGTGAGATTGTTTTTAACCGTGCACGAGCTGTGCTATCTAACCCTAGTGGTCTAACTCAGGTGAGGCACTTCAGGGAAGCGTAGTGGCCTACGCCGAATCAGCGGGGTTTTAGCGCATTCCGAGAATATGTCAAGATAATAAACGAGCACATTTCCACAGGAAGGGATCCCATCAAGTTCTGCTGAAAACACCGCGGCGCGGGCCGAAAGAGGTTAGTTGGTGGTACCTCACGTGAAACGCAGCCGACTTGTAATCACCAAAATTACAAATCACCCAATTACCGATTCCCTCACGAACTCCCAATCCATATCCCGACGGCAAAAACCAGCACTCCGCCCACTACTACCTGAAACGCCGCAGAGAGAAGCGGAGTATCCATATACCGATTCCGAATCCAGGCAATCGTCGCCAACTCCATCGCCACCACAATTACTGCTGCCGTAAACGCGACATGGAAATCTTTAATCAGGAACGGAAGAGTATGGCCAATCCCGCCCGCCGCCGTCATCAATCCCGTCACCGCACCGCGCAGCATCGGACGTCCCCTGCCCGTCATCGATCCGTCATCCGACAGCGCTTCCGCAAACGCCATCGAGATTCCCGCCCCAATCGATGCCGCGAGGCCCACTAGAAATGCGTCATTGCTGCTCTTCGTCGCAAACGCGGCCGCGAATACAGGAGCCAGCGTCGATACCGAACCATCCATCAGCCCCGCGAGGCCGGGCTGCACGATTTGCAGCACGAACAGCCGGCGCTGCGCTTCGTCCTCCGTTTTCTTCACGGTCATCGGAATGCTTTCTTGCATCGCGCCCGCCGTGACCTGATGCTTTCGCTCAATCTCCTCTAGATCGCCAAGCAGCTTCCGGATCCCGACATCCGTCACCTGCCCGATCGCCTTCTGATAAAACTGGCGCGTCTCCAGTTCCATCAGTTCGGCTTGCTTCCGCACATCGGCAATCTTCAGTGGACGCGTGAGCCAGTAAGATTTTCGGGGCGCGAAGCCCTTCACGTCCTCGCGCCGGATCAAGGGAATGTGTTCTCCAAACCGCGCTCGATAGGTTTCGATTAGCATCGCGCGGTGTTCCGACTCCTCCGCCCCCATGTCGTCAAACAGTTTTGCCGTCGCCGGATACGTCTCCCGCAACCCCTCGGCAAAATCCGCAAATACCCGTCCGTCTTCCTCTTCCAGTGAGACCGCTAGCGCCAGAATTTCGCGCTCTGTCAAGTCTTTGAATTTTCGTGCCATGCCGACAAGTTAACTGTTTCTGGCCGGGGTTTCAAGAATGGTGATTGATACAGTCTTAACCGTCTCAATACTTTCGTAACATTTCCCGCCGTCTCCCGATCAGGTTTAATCACGAAATCCCCGTGAGGAGGCCCATGAAACGAATCGCTTTGTTCACCCTGCTTTGCGCGTCTTTTGCCTATGCCCGCGACCAGCGCGCCCCACAGTCCGGCACGCTCCTTCAGATGGATTCGGTCGAGTGCGGCACTGACCAGAAGAGCGCCAAGAGTCTAACCGGAGAGATCATCGGCACCGACTCCGCTCATCAGAAAATGCATACCCTGCTCTGCCAGGAGTATCTCTTGCAGACCGATCGCATCATCTATCGCATTCGTCCCAAGGACGACAAACACCCCGCGCTTCTGCCGGTCGGAGAAAAGGCACAGTTCCGCATCGAGAAGGACCACATGAAGCTTCGGGTCGAAGACCTCGACGACAAAGAGCGTGAGTACGTGGTGGTTTCCATGACTCCTCGCGCTGAGGCGCAAACCGCCGACAACCACAAATAATGCGCGGGGACTTGTCGTGTGGGGACGGGCGCACGCGTCCGTCCTGGCGGGTTGGAGCTGAGGGCTGGCTGCTGGTATCATGCTGCGGCAGTTCGGAGGCATTCCATGAAACCATCCTTTCAGGCTGTTGCTCTCGCTACATTCTTAACAACCGTGCTCTTCATTGCGCAACCGATGCATGCTCAGAACGCTTTTACGCCGGATCAAGTCAAGTTCGGGCCTACGCCACCCTTTCTGCCGCCCGGGGCGCAGCTAGCCGTTTTGGAAGGCGACCCAATGGCTTCATCGGGAGACTTCACGATTCGTCTCAAGATGCCCGATGGCTACAAGGTCGCCCCCCACACTCATCCCAACCGGGAGAATGTAACTGTTGTCTCAGGCGCCTTGAAAGTTGGAATGGGCGACCAATTTGACGCCAGCAAAATGATGAGCTTCGGAGCGGGCAGTTTCGCTTACCTGGATCCGAGCATGCATCATTACGCCATGGCATCGGGCGAGACTGTGATTCAGATACACGGCATGTCGCCGGTGAAGTTTAATTACATCAATCTCGCGGACGATCCCAGCGGCAAGAAATAACGAAAAGTCCCAACCTTGCGGGATTTAACGACCTGGGCATGGGGAGATAGTGGGCAGGGGTGGGACGCTAAAGAGGTGATGGCGCTCGCACCAACTCCCTGCGATGAGACCGCAAGGAGTGGGCCGACTCCATGTGCGGTGGAAAAATTGTAGGGCGACTTACAGAAACTTCATCAGGGCTTCCGTCGTCTCCTTGGGCCGTTCTTCCAGCACCCAATGCCCGGTGTCCTTCAGCACGACAACCGTCACGTCCGACGCGACTTGCTTCATCTGCTGGGCCAGCGCGTCACCCAGCGACTTCTCACCGCCGATCACGAGGACCGGCATGGTGAGCTTGGTCTGAGAGAGCTGAGCGAAATCCTTTGCGGCCTGCTGGAACGACACGAAGTAGGCCCATCCTGCGCGCATGCGTCCGGGCCGGGAATAGGCCGCTGTGTAGGCTTTGCGATCCGATTCCGGGATTGAACGGGTCTTGTCGGCTGCGAGGTCATTCCAGAAATACTCGAAGAAGAGACGTTCCCTGCCTTGAACCAGAGCTTCGGGAGTCGGCCCGTGAAATCGGAAATGCCAGATATTCGGGTCGTTGTAGATGGCCTCCCAACCACTCACACCCGGGAGGAACGCATCCATCACCACCAGCTTCGTCACTTCCGCAGGAAATTGCGCGGCGTAGGCATAGGCAACCATCAGTCCGATGTCGTGGCCTACGACCTCCGCTTGCTGGACGCCCAGCGAGCGGGCAAGCGCATGCATGCGGATGGCGGCCGTCTTCATGTCCAGACCGTCGTTCGGAATCGCCGAGTCGCCGATGCCGGGCAGGTCTGGCGCAATTACCGTAAATCGCGCGGCCAGTACTGGGATAATCGGCTTCCACATCAGCGAGGTTTCTGCGTAGCCGTGCAGCAGGATGAGCGATGGGCCGTGGCCGGCGGTCAGATAATGCAGCTTGACGCCGTCGATCTCAGCGGTACGTGAAGCTATGGCCTCGCCGGCGGCGGCGTATGCTCTCGTCGAGAATGTGGTGGAGAGAAAGAGCGGGCCGATTGTTGCTAGGGTCAGAAAGCTCAGAAAAAGGTTCAAAGCGCCTTTCATGAAAAAGCTCCTGACCTACAGTAAATCGGCTGGCCCCGAGCTGTCATCATTTGAGAAGGTTATGCCCCTTTTGACCAGTGTGGGGAAGTGTGTATTTTTATCTTGACTGGTGTGTATAACGTGTGTATTGTTCTCGTATAGAGAACGTTTGAAGACATGCACAGCCGGGACCTCATAAAGCGGCTACAGAAAGACGGCTGGTACGAGGTGAATCAGGTCGGAAGCCACAAGCAATTCAAACACCCAACGAAAAAGGGGAGGGTGACGGTGCCACACCCGAACCGGGACATCCCGATAGGCACCCTCAAGAGTATCGAGAAGCAGGCGGGGATCAACCTGAGGTGATCCACCCAGAGCAAGGGAACAAAGGAGCGAACTCATGGAATATATCGCCTATCTTCATAAAGACCGGGATTCGGATTACGGCGTCAGCTTTCCCGATTTTCCGGGCTGCATCACCGCCGGAAAGACGCTCGATGAAGCGAGCCGTATGGCGGCGGAGGCACTAGCGCTCCATATCCAGGGCATGATCGAGGACGGAGACGCAGTGCCGGAGCCGTCGAATCTCGACGAAATCGCGAAGGACGCGGCCAAGCACGGAGCCATCGCCTTCATGGTGAGCGTGGACGCTCCCGATGCAACGGTGCGCGTTAACATCACCGCGCGGGAGAGCCAGATTGAAAGAATCGATGCGCTGGCCGAGGCGGCGGGCATGACGCGATCAGGTTACATGGTGCGTGCGGCCCTCGGCGAAGCGAAGGGGGGCGCGCACGCGAAAGGGCGCGGTGCGCGAGCGGGTTGAAATGATCGCGGGTTTCGGAGCGGCTGTCCTTTGCGGCACAAAACCTATACTGGCGAACACACTCTCTCTCTCACTACAAAACACTTCGCCCCCGGGATGATGCACCACAATCGCCGACGTGCTTTGCTCCGGCTCCAGAACGTTCTCTTCCGGATGAAGCAGAGCTATTCCCCTGGGTCGTAGTTCAGGTTTTGCCCGAGCCATCGCTCGATCTCTGCCACGCTCAACCCTTTGCGTTTGCTGTAGTCGGCGACTTGATCACGGTCGATCTTGCCGAGGCTGAAATATCGTGATTCCGGGTGGGCGAAGTAGAGTCCACTCACGCTTGAACCAGGCCACATCGCAAACGACTCAGTGATCAGCATTCCGGTGTTCGCCTGCACATCGAGCAAACACCACAGTGGACCCTTCTCCGTGTGATCCGGACACGCCGGGTAACCCGCAGCCGGCCTGATCCCCCGGTACTTCTCCTGGATGAGATCAGCGTTGCTCAGGCCTTCTTCACAACCGTAACCCCATTCATCGCGGACTCGTTTGTGCAGGCATTCGGCAAAAGCTTCTGCGAGGCGGTCGGCAATGGCCTCCGCCATGATCGCGTTGTAGTCGTCGTTCTCAGACCTGAACCGATCGCATAGCTCCTTCAGGCCGATCCCGCTGGTCACTGCGAAAGCACCGATGTGATCGGGCAGCCCAGTTTCCTTGGGCGCGATGAAGTCAGCAAGAGACCGGCACGGCTCGCTCCCTTCCTTATTTGATTGCTGACGGAGGAAGTGAAATCGTTCGAGCACTTTTTCGCGCGCGCTGTCGGTGTACAGTTCGACATCGTCGCCCACGGCGTTGGCGGGAAACAAGCCATACACGCCCCGCGCCGTAATCAACTTCTTCTCGATGATGATATCCAGAAGAACGTTGGCTTCGGTGAAGATCTGACGTGCCTGCGCACCTTGTCTCTCGTGGTCAAGAATACGGGGGTAAACGCCCTTGAGCCCCCATGTGTGGAAAAACGGCGTCCAGTCGATGAAGTCGCGCAGGGTTGCCAGCGGGAAATTGTCCAGCACGCGCACGCCGGTAAACGCAGGCTTCGGCAGGTCTTCGGCACGCCACTCAATCGGAGTCCGTCTCGCGCGAGCGGTTTCCAGGGAGACGACGGTCAGGCGCGGCGCGGAGTGCGCCTTGCGAAGCGCCTCGTAGTCGGCGCGATGCTGCGTTACGAACGCCGACTTGCCATCATCGCTGAGAAGGCTGGTCGTCACCGGTACCGCCCGGCTGGCATCCAGCACGTGGACCACCGGTTCGCTGTAATGCGGCGCAATCTTGACAGCGGTGTGCGCCCGGCTCGTCGTTGCTCCGCCGATGAGCAGTGGCAATTTGAAGCCCTGACGCTCCATCTCGCGGGCCACGTGAACCATCTCGTCAAGAGACGGAGTGATCAAGCCACTGAGGCCGATCATGTCCGCCTTTTCCGCCTTGGCGCGTTCGAGGATCTTTTCGCAGGGGACCATCACCCCCATGTCGACCACTTCATAGTTATTGCACGCGAGCACCACGCCAACGATATTCTTTCCAATATCGTGAACGTCGCCCTTGACCGTCGCAAGTACGATTTTTCCCTGAGCTTTGACCACCTCGCCAGCGGCAGCCATCGCAACTTTCTCGGCCTCCATGAACGGCGTTAGGTGCGCCACCGCCTTCTTCATCACGCGGGCAGACTTGACTACTTGCGGCAGGAACATCTTCCCTGCTCCGAACAAATCACCGACGACACTCATTCCGTCCATCAGCGGGCCTTCGATAACTAATAGAGGGCGGCCAAGTTTGACGCGCGCTTCCTCGGCGTCGAGTTCAATATAGGTGTCGATCCCCTTGACCAGCGCGTGGGAAAGGCGCTCCTCGACCGTGCCGCTGCGCCACTCCTCCGACTTCTTTTCACTTACTGCATGGCTGAGGCCCTTCAGTTTCTCGCCGTAATCCACCAGCCGCTCGGTCGCATCGGGACGGCGATTTAGAAGAACATCCTCAACCAACACTTTAAGTTCGGGCTCTATCTCTTCATAGACCTCGAGCATCCCGGCATTCACGATGCCCATGTCCATGCCCGCCGTAATAGCGTGATAAAGAAATGCGGAGTGCATGGCCTCGCGCACCTTGTTGTTGCCTCGAAAGCTGAACGAGATGTTGGAGACGCCACCGCTGACCTTGGCGTGCGGCAGGTTGGCTTTGATCCAGCGCGTGGCGTTGATGAAGTCAACCGCGTAGTTGTTGTGCTCCTCCATGCCGGTGGCGACGGTGAGGATATTTGGGTCGAAGATGATGTCTTCTGGCGGAAAACCGACTTCGTCGACGAGTATTCTGTAAGCCCGCTCGCAGACGCGGATCTTGTCCTCGTAGGTGGCTGCCTGGCCCCGCTCGTCGAACGCCATCACCACCACCGCCGCGCCATATTTGAGGACGGTGGCGGCGTGCTTGCGAAACTTTTCTTCGCCCTCTTTCAGCGAAATCGAATTGACGATGCCCTTGCCCTGCAGGCACTTCAGCCCCGCCTCGATGACCTCCCATTTCGAGGAGTCCACCATAAACGGCACCTTTGCAACTTCGGGCTCACTCCCCAGCAATTGCAGAAAGCGGGTCATTGCGGTGACGCCGTCGATCATGCCTTCGTCCATGCATATGTCGAGGACATTCGCTCCGTTCTCGACCTGCTGCCGAGCGACGCTTACCGCTTCCTCATATTTGCCCGCCTTGATCAGTTTGGCGAACTTCGGCGAACCGGCCACATTGGTCCGCTCACCGATCATGATGTAGACACCGGGCTGCTGGGTGAATGGCTGTGAACCCGAGAGACGAAGCGGCTTTGTGCGCGTCGTCTCGGGCACAGTTGTGCTCGAGGGAATGCTCACTCTTTGCTCTCGCTTTGGAGGGCGTAGGACTCGGCGCGAGGCTGAGTCCCATACTTTCGAGGAGGCTGGCCTTCGAGGGCTTTGGCGATCGCCGCGATGTGCTCGGGCGTGTTCCCACAGCAACCGCCGGCAATGTTAATCAACCCTCCCCGCGCGAAGTCGCGCAGATAGCGGGCCATATCTTGCGGTCCCAGATCGAAACCGGTTTCCGACAGCGGATTCGGCAAACCGGCGTTTGGGTAGCAGGAGATAGCCGCGTCCGCCTTCTCGGAGAGTTCCTCCAGGAACGGGTACATCAGATCGGGACCGAGCGAGCAATTGAGACCCACGGAGAGAGGCTTCACGTGCCGCACCGCGTTCCAGAATGCCTCCGTCGTCTGCGCCGATATCATAGTCTCGCCGCCGCGCCCCACCGCCGCCGAGATCATCACCGGCAGGTCTTTGCCATCCTCGTCGAACACCTCACGGATGGCGACTAGGGCTGCCTTCGCGTTCAGGGAGTCGAAGATCGTCTCGACCAGCAGCAGATCTACGCCGCCGGCAATGAGTGCGCGCACCTGCTGCGTATAGGCGGCTTTGACCTGATCGAAGGTGATCACCCGAAAGCTTGGGTCATCGGCATCGGGCGAGTTCGACAGTGACACCGTCAGCGGCCCGATCGCCCCAGCCACGAATCGTTGACGGGAGGTTGCGGTGCCCAGACGATCGGCCCATTCGCGGCACTGCCGCGCCGATTGCTCATTGATATCCCAGGCCAGCCTGCCGAGAAACGGGTCTTCGACGATCTTTTGGTAGAACGCTGGATCCTTCCGGCCGCCCCGTTCCCGCGGATCTTCGACAAAGAATTCGCTCTGGGTAATGCTGGTTGCCCCGAAGGTATTGGTCTCGATGATGTCCGCCCCTGCCTCGAGAAATCGCCGATGAATATCGCCGATCATTTCTGGCTTGGTCAGCGAGAAGAGGTCGCCGTTGTTCAGCAGGCTCTTCGTCGAGTCCCTAAATCGCTCCCCGCGAATGTCCGCTTCCGTCATTCCATAAGTGCGGATGGTCGTGCCCATCGCTCCATCGATGATGGCAATTCGACTCTCGAGGATCTTTTCCAGGGGATGTTGGCGGGCTCTCGTCATGTCTTTTTGATGACCTTAGGCAGCCTTCGATTCGGACCTTAACTTTTGCCTTAACTTTGCGACGTTGCTGCAAAATATGCTTCTTTAATTATAGCGATTGGCAGTATGTCCAAGCTCTGACTTGTGTAATTACTAAGTAATCGTGATAACGTTGAAAATCCGTTGGGGCCAGAAGATGCTCGACTCAGAAGACTCGGTTCTCAGGGCATGACAGCAATATCTACGGAGAATGACTAGCGACCAACATCCGTATACAACAACGCCGGCCCCGCTGGGGACCGGCGTTTGGTAAGAAATCTTGAAGCTTGCTAACTTCCCATCACGCCCGCATCCGTTTCTGATTGCGCAAACACCTGATTGGCTCCCATATGCGCCGGGGCCGGCGCCAGCATCTGTTCTTTGCGATAGATCAGATTGCTGGCATTGAAAGTCGCCAGCTCGAATCCATGCCCGTGCGTAATTGCATCAGTCGGACAAGCCTCCACACAGTATCCACAAAATATACATCGATTATAGTCGATGTTGTAGACGCGGGCGTAGCGTTCAGCGCCTGAGACCCTGGTTTCGGCGGTGTTTTCCGCGGCTTCGATGTAGATGCAGTTCGCGGGGCAGGCGGCGGCGCAGAGGAAACAGGCTACACACTTTTCCAGTCCATTTTCGTCGCGCTGCAGGACATGCATGCCGCGAAAGCGTTCCTGAAACTTTGCGCCTTTCAGCGGGCCGGGACCGTCGGGATAGTTCTCCACGATGGTTGGCTGAAACATTTCCTTCAGGGTGATGGTCATCCCCTGGGCTATGGCGCTGATGTTTTTGATCACGGACATGCTTGATTAGTATAGCGGAAGAGGCGGCTTTCGGCGGTCAGCTGTCAGCTCTCAGCTGTCAGCTATCAGTTCTCGGCTCCAAAGACGCGGGCTACCAAGGTTGGGGGGTCTTTCGTGGACGTGGAAATCTCCTTGTAATCGTTGAGACTCTACTTGAGCGCTGCGTCGCGCCAGCGCCAGAGTTGCGTTTCAAATGGCCAGCCGTGATTTGCGCTTTTCTCTTATTGTTTTCTTCGTTATTTTCGGTGGGGCTTCCGATTCTCTTTTCAGCTGGTTTTCAGGCAGGGCCTTTGGTCAGGAATCTGACAATAAGACAACTCACTCTGCTGTTCGCGAGAACCGTGGAGATCGTCCGTATCTGCGGGATCGATTGGAGTGGAACTGGAATCAGCGGGGGCGGAGTGTGCCTGGGTGGGAATCGGCGGCGGGGCTGCGGTTTCGGGCTTACCAACAGAAGATGACGATGCGGGCGGAGCGCGCGACGCACCCACTCAAGCAGAGCCTGGATGGGGCACCCGCTTTTCTGGCGGGTTCTACTGTGTGGACGCCTTTGGGGCCGGCTCCGCTGGCTTCTGATGCTACGGGAGATGGAGGGCAGGATTACAACTGGGTTTCGGGACGAGCTACTTCGCTAGTGATCGATCCTGCGGACACGACGGGAAACACGGTGCTGCTGGGCGGCGCTTATGGCGGGCTTTGGAAATCCACTAACGCGGGCAGTCAGAATTCCGATCCTGCTTTTGTTACCTGGCAGGCTTTGATTGACGATCAGCCGACGCTGGCGGTGGGGGCGATTGCTTTGCAGCCGGGAAACAGCAGCGTCATTCTGGTCGGAACCGGTGAGACAAATAGTTCGGGCGATTCTTATTACGGGTTGGGCATTCTGCGTTCGGCAGATGGAGGTGCCACGTGGACGCAGATCCAGAGCTTGGGAACGGGGCAATCTTTTTTAGGAATTGGGTTCAGCAAAATCGCGTTCAGCACGGCGAATCCGAATCTGGTTGTCGCGGCGACGGCTGGCGACAACGGCTTATACGTTGGCCGGGAGGAGGACGGGAATTCGACGGCGCGCGGACTTTACTACTCGCAGGACGGCGGAATGACTTGGAACCGCGTAATCCTGTCGGACGGTGCGGCGGCCCCTGCTTCGGCTACAGCAGTAATTTACAACCAGAGCCAGGGAGCTTTCTACGCTTCTATCCGGCGTCATGGACTGTACTCGTCGACCGATGGCCAGCATTTCACGCGGTTGAACACGCAACCTGGCGCGGGTCTTGCATCCGGGCTCTGCCCGGCGGTTTCGAACGCACTGAGTTGCCTGATTTATCGCGGCGAGTTCGCGGTGGTGCCGGGACGCAACGAAATGTTTGTGTGGGTTGTCGATGTGCAGCCGGACAACAATGGAAATCCGGCGGCCATCGACGAAGGCATCTGGCGATCGACTAACGGCGGAACTAGCTGGACAGCGATTCCGGACAACGGGATCACGAACTGCGGTGACAGCGCGTTTGGGCCAAACAGCGGCTGCGGAGTGGAGCAGGGTTGGTACAACCTGCAGATAGCGGCGATCCCCAACGCAGCGGGGACGGACGTCTACACAGGCGCAATCAATCTTTACAAGTGCACGATTGCGTCGGTGGGCGCAAACTGCACGCAAGGCGACTGGATCAACCTAACTCATGTGTATGGGTGCAATCCGGGACCGCTGGGAGCGCCAGCGCATGTGCATCCGGACCAGCACGGACTGGCCTTCTTGATTGCGAGTGGCAAAGCGGTGGGCTACTTCGCACATGACGGTGGAATCAGCCGCACGCTTGATGGTTATGCGGGGCTGAACACGGGAAGTTGCACAGGGACGAATCAGTTTGACAGCCTTAGCGAGAGTCTGGGGTCGATGACGGAATTCGTATCGTTCTCGGTGCACCCCTCCAACGCGGATATTTTGTTGGGGGGAACGCAGGACAACGGCGCCCCTAAAACCAGCAGCGCGACCGGCAACAGCACGTGGCAGAACGCGCTCGGCGGAGATGGCGGATTCAATGCGATCAATCCGACGAATCCCAACGAGTGGTTTGCGGCGAATCCGTATCTCACGATTCTGAAGTGTGAGTTGGGAGCGGCTTGTAACGACGCCGGATTTTTCGAGGTCGTCAGCCCGGCCAATCTCGGCGGAGATCAGGGAGCTTTCTACACTCCGTACATTCTGGACCCGCAGAATGCGAGTGAAATGCTGGTGGGAACCTGCCGGGTGTGGCGGATCAGCACGAGTGGAACCGCTCCGCTGCAGCTCAGCAATGACTTCGACACGTTGGGAACGGGCGTATGCACGGGTGGAGAGATCAACCTGGTGAACGCGCTGGCAGCGGGTGGTTCAAAGGACACGAACAACAATTCGACGGTGGTGTATGCGGTGACCAACGGATATGGGCCGCTAAGCGGAAAGCCGGGCGGCGAAGTTTGGGTCACATCCAACGCCGGCGTCAGTCTGATGACGAATGTGACACAGAATGTAAATCCGAACGGGTATGCGATTTCGTCGGTCGCGATGGACAAGTCCGATGCGACGGGCAAGACGGCGTATGTCGGGATCATGGGATTCAGCACACCGTCGTTCCCAACGTCGCATGTGTGGAAGACGGTAAATGCCGGCATGAGTTGGACGGACTGGACGTCTACAGGACCCACGGGCCTGCCGGACACTCCGGTGGATGCGTTGCTGGTAGATTCGCAAGCGGGACTGGTTTACGCGGGAACCGACGTTGGCGTTTTTGGCAGTTCGACGACAGCTGCGAGTTGGATTGAAGTCGGTCCGGCGCCTGGGCCGGGTGTCTCGGGATTTCTGCCGGAGGCTCCGGTAACGGCGCTGCGACTTTTCAATCCTGATGCGGGCACGAAGACGCTGGTGGCATCGACGTATGGGCGAGGCATTTGGAACTACGCACTGGTTGCGTCGCCAAATTACACGAATGTAATTTCGAATTCGCCGCAGACGGTGTTTCCGACACAAACGGCCACATTTGACGGCGCGCTGACGGCGAAGAGCGGGTATGCCAGCCCGGTGAACTTGAATTGCACGGGCGCGGCGCCGGCGACCTGCACGCTGCAGCCGACGCATATAACGCCGACAGCAACGTACACGCTAACGGCGGGCGGGAGTGTCGGCGATTACAGTTTCAACGCACACGCGGTGGGGACGGACGGAAACGCGATTACGCACGACGCGCCGGTTACGCTGCATGTGGTGGACTTCAATTTGACGGCGCCTAGTCCGAATTCGTTGAGTGTGGCGCAGGGCGGAACGTCGGGGACGAGCACGTTCCAGGTGACGGCGTCGGGAAGCTTTGCAGGGACGGTGACACTGAGTTGCTCGGCAGGGCTTCCGGGGGGGGCGGCCTGCATGTTCTCGCCATCGAATGCGGCGAGTCCGACGTCTTCCTCGCCCGTGACGGTCACGTTGACGGTGGAGGCTGGGTCGGGGACTCCGGCAGGGGGTCCAACTACAGTGACGATTTCGGCGATGACGGCTGGAGCGCCTTCGGCCAAGACGCAGACGTTCGAGTTGACGGTGACGGCGGCAGCGCCCGACTTCACGTGGACAGATACGGGGAATGCGTCTGTGGCAGTGCTGGCCGGACAGAGTGCCAGCTATACGTTTTCGGCGAGTCCGGTGGGGGGCGGGTCGTTTACCTCGGCAGTGAGTTTTGGGTGTGCGAACCTGCCGGCGTTGATTAGTTGCGGGTTTAGTCCGGCGTCGATTGTGGCGGGAGCGGGGGCTACGACCGTTACTTTGACGATGGCAACTGCGGGGCCGAATTCGGGAACACGGTCGGGGCCGCGGCACACGGTTTGGACGGGCGAGGGCGCCCGTCGACACACACACTCGAGCGAAGGCAGCCGTCTCCACGTTCTGCCGTTCTTTACGATCGGTTGGGCGGTGATGTTGGGAATTGTGTGGGTCGGGCGAAAGAGACGTGGCAAGCCGCGTCCCTACGGATGGGTCGCTGGAATTTGCCTGGGGCTTGGATTGATGGCGCTGATTTCTTGCGGAGGGGTCGCGGGCGGTGGTGGCGGGCCGCCGCCACCGGTGACGGTCACGGTGAGTCCGGGGTCGGCGAATTTGTTTGCGGATGAGGTGGGTAACTCCTGGCCAGCGGGAGTTACTCAGAGACAATTCGTCGCGACAGTTAATAACTCGACTAACCAGAGCGTAACGTGGGCGGTCACGGGCGGGAGCGTGAATGGTGCCGTGGACGCGACGGGGCTGTATACGACTCCGGCGGTGGTGCCGAACCCGGCGACGGGAACCGTGACGGCCACGGCGGCGGCCGATGCCACAAAGTCGGGATCGGCTACGGTGAGTGTGGAGACACCGACGGGGGTGGGGACTTCGCAGATTACGGTGACAGCTACGGCGGCGGGTGGGGCGGCGCATGGAGATGTGGTGACGCTGATCGTGCAGTAGGGTGCGACTCACCGCCGAGACGGCGAGAAAAAGCTTTTCGTTGCAGTAGGGCGCGAACGTCATGTTTGCGCCTTTTTCCCCGCATTACACTTTTTCGTGGTTCTTACCTCAGGGTAAACAGACGCGGCGCTGAGGTAGGATCATCTTCGGTGAGGCTGCCGTGCTGCGCACGGCTTGGACGGCGAGGGCACCCGTCCCCACACTCAGAGTTCAAGGGCCGCGGACAGACAAGAGTGTCCGCGCCACACCAGCTAATTATGACTTATGACATTGCGGTGATTGGCGGAGGGATTGTTGGGCTTTCGTTTGCCATGCAAGCGACGGAGAAGTTCCCACGGTTGCGCGTGGTGGTTCTGGAGAAAGAGGCGGGAGTGGCTCGGCATCAGACAGGACACAATAGCGGGGTGATCCACAGCGGCGTTTATTATAAGGCGGGATCGCTGAAGGCTCGGCTGTGTGTGGTGGGGGCGCGGGAGATGGTGGAGTTCTGCTCGCGGCATGGGATTCCGCATAAGGTGTGCGGGAAATTGATCGTGGCTACTGACTCGGGCGAAGCAGCGAGACTGGATGAGTTACTGGCGCGGGGCATGGTAAATGGACTGGAGGGTTTGCGGTTGCTTGGGCGCGAGGCGATGTTGGAGATCGAGCCGCATGTGGGCGGCGAGCGAGCGCTGTATGTGCCGTCAACGGGGATTACGGATTTTGCGGCGGTGGCGGCGAAGTATGCGGAGATCGCGGCCGGACGCGGGGCGGAGATAAAGACAGGCGCAGGGGTGGTGGGATTCGATCGGTCCTCTGGAGCAAAGTCGGCCGGTGCAGGGGACGCGGTGGTGATCCGAACGCGCGCTGGAGATTTTACGGCACGGTATGTGGTGAATTGCGCGGGTCTGCATAGCGATCGGGTGGCACGGATGGCGGGGCATGATCCGGGGATGATGATCGTTCCGTTTCGCGGGGAGTATTACGATCTGGCAGCGGCGCGCGGGGAGTTGGTGCGGGGGCTGATTTATCCGGTGCCGGATCCGCGGTATCCGTTTCTGGGGGTGCACTTCACGCGGCGGATTCACGGGAATGTGGATGCAGGGCCGAATGCGGTGCTGGCGTTCCGGCGGGAGGGGTACCGGTGGAGGGATTTCGATTTGGGCGAGGCGCTAGAAGTGGTGCGGGATAAGGGTTTTCGGGCGATGGCGCGGCGGGAGTGGAGAAGCGGGCTGACGGAGTTTCGGCGGTCGTTGCGGAAGCGGGAGTTTGTGGGGTCCTGCCAGCGGTTGGTGCCGGATGTGCGGATGGAGGATATGACGCCGGGCGGGTCAGGAGTGCGGGCGCAGGGTGTGG
>DATFVD010000274.1:0-9744 GCA_035260505.1 Terriglobales bacterium | reverse complement strand
CGGTCTTAGCAACGCATACAACAGGTAGACCATCAACCCTGCACTTACTATCAACATGATGATCGATTCAGCATTCATAATCATTTACCTCAGGATGATTTACCTCAGGCGATTGTCCTCAGCGAATTCGATCGCAGAACTGTACATAACCCAGCGATACAAGGAAGAACGCTATCGCAACCAGGACAAAGATCACGTCTTGCACAGGACCTCCTCCACAAGGGCGCTAACCGTCCTACTTCGATTAGACGGGTTTCCCTATAAAAGGGACGTAAGCAGTTCATCAAGAAGTAATAAAGAAAAGGTTTGGCGCGAACCCTAACGCGATCAGTCTCCGGGCTCGAAGCGATACCCGACCCAGGGATCCGTCACAATGTAGCGAGGGGAATTTGGCGACGGCTCAAGCTTCTTGCGAAGTTGCGCAACAAACACGCGCAGGTATTCGACCTGCTCCGTGCTCTGACCTCCCCAGACCGCGCCCAGCAAGGCGCGATGCGTCATCACTTTGCCGGCGTGGCGGGCCAAATACGCCAGTAAGTCAAATTCTTTCGGCGTGAGGTGGACGGCGCGGTCCTTGACAAAAACGCTGCGTGCTCCGGGATCGATCTTGAAGTCGCCCGCTTCTATCGGCGCTATTTCCGACTCTTCTGTCCGCGTGCGGCGAAGATTGGCGCGAACGCGCGCTAAAAGCTCCTCCATGCCGAAGGGCTTGGTCACATAGTCATCCGCGCCCGCATCCAGCGCCTTGACCTTGGTACGTTCCTCACCCCGCACCGAAAGCACAATGATCGGAATCTGAGTCTTCATGCGCAGCCGGCGGCATAACTCCAGTCCATCCATGTTGGGCATCGCCAGGTCGGTGATGACCAGATCCGGCGACCAGTCTTTCATGATCTCCAATGCGGTCTCGCCATCGTTGGCTACGCGAATGTCATAGCCGTGGCTGGAAAGAGAGGTCCGCAGCACCCGCGTGATCTGGGATTCGTCGTCCACCACGAGAATGTGTTTATGCTCCAACGTTTGTGCCCCGACGTTTGTTCGCTGACATGCGCAATCAGTTCGGTTCCTGGGTCACGATGTGCACGTCCACCGCCGGCGCGTCGCGCAGAAACTGATGGATCGCCGAAAGATACAAATATCGTTTCCAGCCGCGCGTGGCGGAGCGTCCGAAAACAACTTGCGTGATGTGTTTCTCGTTGACAAATTCCGCGAGCGCCTCGGCCACACTCTTCCCCTTCAGCCGCACCATGGTCGCGCCAACGTTTTCCGCGAAGCGCACATTCGCGGACAAGGTTCGCTGATTTGCTTCGCTCGAGTCCTGCCCCAGGTCGGTGTAGACGACAAAGAGTTCGGCATTCATGGCCTGCGCCATACGCGCTCCGCGAGCGATCAGATACTGGGCAGCGGGATTCGAGCTGATGCCTACCGCAATGCGTTCGCGGATGGCGACCGCGCGTCCGTCGTGATCTTTCTCCTGCTCCCCACGGTGCTGTTCCAGGCTTTGATCCACCTGTTGCGCCACTTGGCGCAACGCCAGTTCCCGCAGAGCGATCAAGTTCGTCTCGCGGAAAAAGTTTTCCAGCGCCCGTCCCACGCGTTCCTGCGGATACACGTCGCCGCGCCGCATGCGGTTCTGCAGCGCCTCCGGGGTCAGATCGATCATCACCACTTCGTTGACTCGTTGCAGCACCCAGTCGGGAACCGTTTCGCGCACCTGAATCCCGGTGACTCCCTGCACCGTCGGGGTGACGGTCTCCAGATGCTGAATGTTCATGGTGGAGAGAACGTCGATTCCCGCATCCAGCAGTTCCAGCACGTCTTCATAACGCTTGCGATGCTTGCTGCCTTCGATGTTGGTATGCGCCAGTTCGTCCACGAGCGCGACGCACGGCTTGCGCGCAAGAATGGCGTCCACGTCCATCTCTTCGAAGGCCGCGCCCTTGTACTCAATCTCT
The DNA here is from genome assembly GCA_035260505.1 of Terriglobales bacterium. Classification (GTDB taxonomy): domain Bacteria; phylum Acidobacteriota; class Terriglobia; order Terriglobales; family Acidobacteriaceae; genus Acidiflorens. The sequence goes on along the minus strand of DATFVD010000274.1, from coordinate 7,789 downwards.
TTGCGCGGCACCACTTCCAGATTCGCGACAAGGTCTCCGACCGCTTTCCGTCCGTGGGTTTCGATAACACCGATCACCACATCTTCTCCGCGTGTGTGCCGCCGGATCGCCTCGGTCAGCATGGTGTGGGTTTTGCCCACGCCGGGAGCATATCCAAGAAACAGCTTGAACGTGCCCGTCTTTTCCGCCGGCGAACATTCCTCCAGCCACTGCTCGGGAGTTTTGGGCATCGCGATTATTGTCGTTGAGATAATGAAAGGTTACAAGGTTGGCATACAATCGCCTCGTGAACGCAGCGGCCAGATCCGGATCCGGATACCTGATCGCGGCGCTATCTGTAGCCGGAATTACTCTCGCCGGCTACCGCTGGCTCCATCTGAATCCAACCACGATTGCGCTCGCTTTCCTGCTGGGCGTTCTCGGGATCTCCGCCTCGTGGGGCCTACGGCAAGCGGTTTTCATGTCGGTGATGGCCACTCTGGCATTCAATTACTTTTTTCTACCTCCAATCGGCACCTTTCACATCTCCGGCCCACAGAACTGGATCGCGCTCTTCGCCTTCCTGGTCACCGCGGTAACTGCCAGTGAACTGTCGGAGCGCGCCCGGCGCGGCACGCGCTCTGCCATCGAGCGCCGGCAGGAACTGGAACGCCTCTACGCATTCAGCCAGTTGTTGCTTTCGAGTGACAACCCCGCCGAGTTGTTGAACCTGATTCCCCGCTACGTTGTCGAGTCATTCGGCATCCGGTCGGCTGCGCTTTCTTTGTCCAGCCGCAGCGACGTGTATCGCTCAGGCCCCAACATCGACGGATTGGAATCGCGCGATCTCCAGTTGATCGGCCTGCGCGGCGAACCGCGAATCGATGCAGCCCATCAATTGGCCTTCATGCCGCTTCGCATGGGGATGCGTGTGGTGGGCTGCATGGGCGTCGCCGGTTCGGCGCTCTCACGGCAAACACTGGAAGCTATCGGCAGCCTGGTGGCCACCGCCATCGAGCGGGCGAGGGCGGTCGAAAAACTCACCCGCGCTGAGGCCGCCCGCGAAAGCGAGCAACTACGCTCCGTCCTGCTCGATTCGGTGACGCATGAGTTTCGTACTCCTCTCACCGCTATCAAAGCATCGGTTACGTCGCTGCTCGGCAGCACCAGTCCTTCAACGAAGGGTGAATCGTCAGCGCGTCATTCGCCGGAAGAGAGACATGAGCTGCTGACCATCATCAATGAGGAGAGCGATCGGCTGAATCGCCTGATTGGAGAGGCCGCCGAGATGGCTCAGTTAGATGCCAACAAAGTGGAATTTCGCTTTGAATCCGCTCCCCTCAGCAGCGTTGTCGAGGAAGCGCTTGTCGAACTGAAACAGCTTCTGATCCAGCATCCCGTGGACGTGAGAATCCCCGCCGGCCTTCCCAATGCGCGCATGGATGCCGCTCATATCAAGGAAGTCCTGGTGCACCTGCTCGAGAATGCCGCCAAGTACTCACCCGCCGGTGCTCCGATCCGCATCACCGTGGAAGCCAAGGACCAGACACTCAACGTCAGCATTGCCGATCGCGGTCCAGGCATCGACGATTTCGAACAATCGCTCGTCTTCGAAAAATTTTACCGCGGACGAAATCAGCGCGTGCAAGTCCACGGGACAGGCATGGGGCTCGCCATCTGCAAAGCCATAGTGGAGGCCCACGGTGGCCGCCTTGGAGTCACTAGTCAGCTGGGGCATGGATCGGTTTTTTATTTTAGTTTGCCGGCGTGGTAATGGAAGAGTATGGATAAGAGTCGCCGCTTGCTGAGATAGGATTCAATGAAACCGCGTCATTCGCATTACTGGATCAGCTTGCTCCTGAGCATAGTCCTCATCCCTGCCTTGCGAAGGCTGCACATTCCCGCCAATTTCGATTGGATCGGGCTTGGCACCGCGTACTGGTTAGTTCTGGCGGCGCAGTCGATCTTCGTTGCAGCGGCGCTGTGCCTGATCGGCCTGCCCGGGCAGGCGATACTGCACCCTCTTGTCGAACGTTACCGGCGCGACCCGATTCGCATTGTTCTCCTGCTGCTCTACTTCGCCGTTCTGGGCTGGACGTTCACCTGGATGAAAGCGCTGATTCTGACCGCCGATACCGTGGCCATACTCGAATTCGGCGAACGGAAACTCCATGGACTGCGGCAAGCCGCAGCCGCGACTCTGCTGCCTGCCCTTTATCTGTTCGCCGGTTTTCTGCTGGTGTTTGCTTACAACGACATCATCGCCTCGGTTCATTTCAGTTTCTCTTTTGACGCGGCATTCAATGCGATGGACAGGTGGATGCTTCACGGATGGTCTATTTCCGATCTGTCGCACTGGACGCTTCGAATCTTCCCCCTTTCCTTTTTTCACTTCCTGGAATTCATCTACTTCGGCATGTTTCCCCAGATTGGGGCGGCGCTTATCGTGGTCTCTCTTTATGACGGGAAGAGCCGCGCCCTTCAGTTCGTGGGCACGATTCTCATGTCGTACTATCTTGCCCTCGGGCTGTTTTACCTATGGCCGAGCCAGGGACCGTATTATCTGTGCCCCGAGCATTTCTCGGTGTTCCCGAGCGCTCTGCGCGCCTACTCAATCCAAAAATTGCTGATCACGAATGCGCTGGCGCTTTGGAATCATGTACCGATCCAACGCATTTCCACCGACTACTTCATCGCCTTTCCCTGCATGCATATTGCCCAGCCACTCATCGTGATGTGGTTCTTGCGGCGCTGGAAGCGAATGTTGATTGTGTTGTGCGCCTATGACGGTCTGCTGATGGTCTCCATCCTGCTGTTGGAATGGCACTACCTCGTCGATATTATCGGCGGCATATTGGTTGCGGGGATTGCCATTGCTATCACGGATAGTTCTGCCTTTAGGATTGCGAACAATCGCCTGTCTGCGAAGAGTTTTGTCGCGGACGAAACCAGCGTCGCAAGTCCACGGGACGGACATGGGGCTAGCCATCGGCAAGGCCGTGGTGGAAGCTCATGGCGGGCGGCTAGGAGTCACTAGCCAGTTGCGCCACGGGTCGGTTTTTTACTTTAGCTTGCGGCTCGCGTGACGGAGACGCCGCCTCGGGATGGGGAGAGTAGTTAACGAGGGGTTGTCCGTTCCGGTGTCCGAAGCTCGGCGCAACTCAGCTCGATTTCCGGACTGCAGGGCCGCCGCCGTTGGATTTGCTCTTCCAGGAGTTGACCTCGTCCCGAAGCGTACGCAGGCCGCAAAGGGCATCGCTCAGTCGCTCGTTTTCGGCAGAGATGGGTTTAGTGAGAGTCTCTTGAATCCGGTCAAGAATCGCTTTATGGGCGTCGGCAATAAGGGGTGGGAGTTTAGCCGGATCGGTTTCCAGCATGGCAAGTTGATAGAGTTCGTTCCAGTCCTGCGGGTGGGGCGCGCCGTTGGTTGACATGACAGATCCTTCGGCTGGCAACAATTCTTTGCCCACCTGGGGGGCCATTTTGTCAGTAGGCAATAAGAGTATTACCGAAGCAACAGCCCTTGTCGGTACGATCGGCAACATTTTGATGTGCGTTGCCGCACGGAGGTTAATTCGCTTCTGTTTCCCAAGCGCTTAGCTGTCGTTGCACGATTCCGTAGCAATCACACGATGCGTCTTCGAGTCTTTTCCGGCTCAAGATAGTGACGCTTCCGCGCGTGTAAGAAATCAGTCCTGCCTTTTGCAAGATGCCCGCGGCCACAGTCACGCTCGAGCGCCGCGTTCCCAGCATCTGGGACAGGAATTCCTGGGTTAGCGGAAGGTTCTCTGAAAGGATCCGATCGTGGCTCATCAAGATCCATCTGGCCAATCGTTCCACTACGTCGTGCAATCGATTACAGGCGGCGATTTGGGTGGTCTGCATTGCCAGTCGTTGACCAAAACGATGCAACTGCTTTTCCAGTTCAGGACATTCTTTGACAAGCTGCCGGAGCACATCCGCATCGCACCGGTAGGCCGTACCATCTCCCTGGGTTATGAGTCTGGTCGGGCTGCTGCGGTATCCCACAAGCAGAGGCAGACCCACAAAGCCTTCTTTGCCAATGAGGCCAACCTCCACGGATTTTCCGTCAGGCTGAACAGCCAGAACTGAAATCACTCCGGCGTTGACGAAGTAACCGGATTTGATGCTCTCTCCCGCCTCATGAATCACCTGGTGAAGTTTCAGCCGCACCAATTCCAGTTTTGAGAGCACCTGATCGTATTCTTTGCGCGGGAGACTGAGCAGAATTTTATTGGCAATGGCATGTCCGTCACCATCACTAGGAGCTTTTTGAACGGAGGCGGAAACAGACGGTCTTTTCACCATAAACGGCTCCTTAGCCAGCGAAAACGCTGTCTGATTTTCGCAAGGAACCGTCACCCAGACGGGGCGCAGCGGAAGAGTGCTAGAAGAGACTTCTTCAGGGTACTCCTTTATTTAACGGCCTGTGCCGGTATTTAACGGCCTCTGCCGGTATGCGCATTTTGCCTCATAGCCGTTCGTCATCGAACCATCCAATGTGCGCTAGCGTACAGTGTTCACGGTATTTACTCCCACGGCTCAGGGTGTAGGGTGGAATCGTCACTCCTCACCGCCGTTCTGTCGTTGTTGGCCGCCGACTCTGCGACGTGGCACGGCCAGCACCCTGCTAAGGGTATTCGAGGCTGTTTTGTCCTACTCAATTCTGATCGTCGACGACAGTGCCGTCATCCGCCATTCGCTCCGGTCATGCCTTGAGCAATATCCGGATTGGCGGGTCTGTGGCGAGGCAGAAGACGGCAGGGCGGCTGTGGAAAAAGTCAAAGAATTGCACCCCGACGGAGTGATCCTGGATCTGCAAATGCCCGTAATGGACGGACTTGCGGCCGCCCGGCAGATTACCGTCATCGCTCCGAAAACAGCAATGGTGATGTTCACGATGCACAGCGATGGGCAACTCTTAAAGGCGGCTCGGGCCGTTGGGATCCAGGATGTTGTGTCAAAGTCCGAGGGAGTCGCCGATCATCTGTTGGCCTCGCTGAGGAACGCGTGCCACAACTTGAGTGAGCAAAAGAGCAGCTGAAGGAATACTGAGCCGATGCGCTCTTCGGGGATTCAGGCTGATGATTCAGGGATTGATGCTGGTGGGCCCGCTTGGATTCGAACCAAGAACCAACAGATTATGAGTCTGCTGCTCTAACCGTTGAGCTACGGGCCCGGCGCTTCCAATATCTTACACATTCACCACGAAGCTGTGGCGCAGGCGCGCCCTCGACTTCACTCAGGGCAAGCCCTTGCGAAGGCCGGCAGACCACGTAAACCCGGTTACCACCGTCACGCATCGCCAGTGGACGCGGCGCGGTATGATTGCGCAAGACACTCCACTCGTATGAAAAAGCTGCGCTTCCTGCTCTCGCTGACCAATGACGATAACGATTACCAGATAGAGCAGACTTCCTCGGCCCAGCATGCGGCCCGCAAACTTGGAGTGGACCTCGAAGTTGTCTATGCTGGTAATGACGGCATCAGGCAGAGCCAGCAACTGCTGTCCAGTATCCAGTCTTCTACCGCCCCGCGACCCGACGCAATCATCTTCGAACCAGCCGGATCTACCGCCCATCCTCAGATTGCGCGTGCCGCCGCCACTGGTGGCATTGGAGTAGTGTTGCTGAATCGCGATGCCGAGTATATTGCTGAGCTCCGTCGCGTTTTCCACGTTCCTGCGTTTGCCCTGACTTCTAACCATGAGGAGATTGGCCGCATCCAGGGACACCAACTAAGCGCCCTGCTGCCTGCTGGCGGGATCGTTCTTTACATTCAAGGGCCCACCGAAAGTTCGGCCGCAAAGCAGCGCTATGCCGGGTTGCTCGAAACTAAGTCCGATGGCATACAACTTCGTGTCCTCAAGGCGCATTGGACCGAAGCCAGCGCCTACAAAACGGTCAGCTCGTTTCTCCGTCTTTCGACGTCTCGGCAGGCGCAGATTGAAGCACTCTGTGCGCAGGACGATTCCATGGCCATGGGAGCCCGCAAAGCCTTTGAAGAATGCCGCGAACTGCGTGAGCAGTGGCAGGAGATGCCGTTTCTCGGTTGCGATGGACTGCCCAAAACCGGTCAAGAGTGGGTGCGTCGCAAGCTGCTGACCGCCACTATTTTCATTCCGCCGAACGCAGATTTAGCGATTGAGATGATGGTGAAATCGATTGCCACCGGAGCGCTGCCGCTGGAGCGCACATTCACGACGGCCAAATCCTTCCCCGCCGTGGAAGTCCTAAAGCAACAATCATCGTCACGCACGCGCGCCGCATCCCGCTAAGCGCGACACGACCCTTAGTGCGCGTTGGGTGGAGCGGATGGTGGAAGCGCAGCCGGAGGCATTGCCGTACTGTTATTCACCAGATCTTTTAGTTCCTTGCTGGGCTTGAAAAACGGGATCTTCTTTGCTGGGACTTCCACCCGGTCGCCAGTTTTCGGATTTCTGCCCACGCGCGGCTTGCGCTGGCGCGTGCGGAAGCTGCCAAACCCGCGTATCTCAATCTTGTCGCCCACCCGCAGCGAGCGCACCACGCTGTCAAAGATCGTATCCACAATCACTTCGCTATCTTTGCGGGTGAGTTCCGCAAGCCGGGAAACTTCTTCGATCAGGTCTGCCTTCGTCATAAGCCTTTCCTCGCTTTCGGGGACCAGTCCCTTTTGCGACTCCCCGCGCCCGAGGGCATTGACACCCCCGCCGCACTGCGCCTGCCTATAACCTTCTCAAATTTAAGGGGTTCTACGCAAGTAGGGAAATGGGCACCTGTTTTCGACCTTAGATACTATTTCCAAAGATAGTAAAAACCGACCTGCTGCTCCAAGAGCTTCTCCCGCGTTGGTAGATAGTCGGAAACGTCGCCAAACAGCAGATCCAGCCCCGACCGCCGCTGTTTCGGCGGGTAGACAAGCGTCGGTTCGCCGGAAATATTCACCGCCTTGGCCGTGTCTTTCACCGCCCCTTCGAAATCCGCAATCTGATCCACGAGTTTCAGCGAAAACGCCTGCTCGCCGGTCCAAACTTTCCCGTTCGCGATGGCGCGGATATCATCTTCCTTCGCATGTCTCCCATCGGCCACAGCCTGGATGAACTGGGTATGCATATTGTCAATCAAGCCCTGCATGTACTCGCGTTCCGCAGGCGTCATTTCACGTGTCGGATTTCCCGTGTCTTTGAATTCTCCCGCCTTCAATGTGATTGCGTGCAGCTTCGCCCAATGCAGGAGCTCGCCGTAGTTCACCCACTCCGCAATCACCCCGATCGATCCCACCACGCTGCCCTTGTCGGCGTAGATCTTGTTAGTCGCGGACGCGACGTAATATGCGCCGCTCGCGCCCACCGTCTCGATCGAAGCTACAATGTGTTTCTTCTTTTCGTCTCGAATGCGCTTCACTTCCCGATAGATCTCCTCCGATGCGGCCACGCCGCCGCCGGGCGAATTCACATGGATGATGATGGCTTTGATGGAATCGTCATCGGCAAACTTCTTGAGCTGCGGAACGATCTGCTTGGGAGAGAAAATTACGCCGTCCAGCTCAACCACGGCAATCCTGGACCCGAAGCCGGAAAATGATTCTTCATCCCGCCCGCCAAAACTCAAGTACACCAGCGTAAACACGGCGATGACGAACAGCGTAAACAGCCCGCCGCCCACGAGAAACCATATCCAGATCCGCGAACGTCCTTCAGCCATAATCAGAAGAGTGTAGCACCGGCGGCTTCAGGCGTTCACGTCCACGATTGTCGTGGATGAGTGAGAAATGTTTCGGGTACACTCGTCACGCGCATGCGTGATCC
>DATFVD010000273.1:0-5319 GCA_035260505.1 Terriglobales bacterium | reverse complement strand
TAGTTCACGTATTCCCCGTTATGGACTTCATATTCGACCCGAAAAGGCCGCTGTGTCTTTCGGTTTTCCCAGTGCTCCTGCGCAATCAGGTTGTTCGCCAGGGCCAGGCGCTCCGATGGCAGTGGGTGCGACCGAAAATATCCCGTCATGCTTTGAATGGCCAATTCGGAAAGCTCTTGCTCCGGGCTCTCCGCGTGAATGACATATTCTTTATGTAATTTCGCAAGTCGCTCGAAGACGCTCACCGCGCCATACGGCGAGTAGCCGCTGAGCACCGCTAAATGCATGCCTTCGCGGTCGGCTTCCATCTCCTCGTCTTTGTGATAGCCGGTCTCCCAGAGCTCCAGAGGAATTTGCAACAACGCGCCGACAGCATCCAACCTCAGCTTCTTCAGTCGCGCATCGACTTGCACGCGCTCCGCGCAGTGATAGTGGTCAATGTGTTCTACCTCGTGAGCCAAAATGTTCGCCAGCTCATCCTCGGTCGTCAGCAGATCGACCAAGCCTCTACCGATATAAACGTGGCCGCCTGGCAGCGAAAACGCGTTGAACAAGGCGCGGTCCGGCAGCAAATGAAAACGGTAAGGCAGCCGCCGATGCGCGTGGACTCCCACGGTGCTGCCCACGCGCATGATATATTTCTCCAGACCTTGTTCTTCGGCCGTCAGCTTTTGCGTCTGCATCGCATAGTGGCCTGCCAGCTCATCGCCAATGCGGATTTCCTCGGCGTCGGAGATATGCGTCAAACGCATAGGCGCGCGCGCCAAGTCCCGCTGCGCATCCGCAGCCATGTTCAGAAGCGCATTCGCGGAAACAGGAGTGCGCTCCGTGCGTCGCTGGCTAAAATACAGCGCCGTCAACGCGAATCCCAGAATCACAAAAAAGATAGTCAGCCGCTTCATAGAAATTGCCGGATCGTTTCGCGATGCTTGCTATACAAAAAGGACACCACCAGCAACGCTGCGCCGACAATGATAAACGTAATGTACCGGTCGCGCGGCTGCAGGCCCCAGGCATCCAGCGCCATCACTTTTCCCACGCAGAGCAGCAACACGCCCAGTCCCGTCAAGCGGTAGCTCCGCTCCCTGAGCGCCAGCGCCAGCAGCACTATCAACACGCCTTCAATTCCCCAGGCGACCGTGACCATTCCCGCGCGCATCTTCAACGCCAGCATAAACGTCAGCAGCGCAATTGGCGCAAAGAACTGCAATTGTTCCGGCCGACGAACCACAAAAGAGAGTATCCTTACCCGTCCGCCGGCGTCGGAGCTTGCATCGTCGCGATCACTCAGACGGAAAGCGAAAATCAGGCTCGCCAGCAGGATAGCCACCGCCGATCCCAGTACAAAGTAGCGGCCCCTCCAGTCGCCTTCGCCGAAATAGCCTCCGCCAAACAGGTTGTGCACCATGCCGCGCGCAAAAGTTCCAACGGTCAGCAGCAATCCTTGATGCAGGAACAACGGCCTCTCCAGCGCAAGCGCCAGCCCAAACAGCACGAACACTAGCGCCGCCCACGAAGTCACCACCCACTCAATAGGAAACTGGAAGTAGAACAGTGCCACGATCGTCACTGTCCCGAGGTACGCCAGCAGCACATCAAAATGCAATCGCCGGTCGCGGGTGACGTCTTGCTCCTTCTCCGGCAATTGCGCATAAACGAAAAAGAAGATCACCGCGAGCGGTGCAAGGGTGTACATCCGTGGTCCCCAGAACACACCGGCTTCGCCCGCCGTCAAATTCGCAAAGAAAATGCGTGCGAACGCCGCGATCAGCGCGACATATGCTTGGTAGCGAAGCTGCCCAACCTTGCGCAGCAGTCCATACTCGAACAGCACCAACCCAAACACGCCCCAACCCAACGCCACGCTCAGCGGCTGCAACTCGTACCAAAGCAACAGCGAAACCACTGCCGACGCGGACCACGAGTAAATGTGGTGAAAGTCGCGCTCCCGCCACGAGTCGGGCATGCGAATCACTCGCGACAGCCCATACAAAACCACCGCCACAATCGCCAGCGAAATCAATCGCACGCTGACGTCGTGCCACGTCGCGGTGATATACAAATTTACCGTGACGCTGCGGATCAGCGTCAGCAGCGCCAGCGCATGTGCCTGCCACGGTAACTCTTCCAGCTCGAATCGGCGATCGACAATCGCCAGGACCAGCGCAAATCCCGCCCACAGCGCGGCCAGCCATCCGTTCGGCGCTTCATACCAAGCCAGTAGCGTTAACAGTCCGGTCCCGGCAAATAAATGCAAGAATGCTGCGGCCCGTGCGAATCGCTCCTCCGGAGCCGCCTTCCTCGAAATGAAATACAGCCCCGCCGCTACCAGCGTGACCGTCACGATGCGCAGCGACACGCCGTGCCAGATCTTTTGCTCAACGTCGTAATTGAAGAGAAGAGTGCGCGCCAACGCGCAAGCCGCCACAGCATTCGCTTGCCACGCGAGTTGCCAGTAACCGACCCATTTCGCGCAGAGCGCCAGCAAAACCGCGAGCACAATCCATCCGACCGCAAGCCACGGAGCCCGCAGCGCTTCCTCGAGCACCCATGCCAGCAAAGCCGTTCCCACCCACGTGTACGCCGCGCGCGACCATTTCAAGTGCTGCGCCTGGGCAAAATCGATTCGCTTGGCCAGGAGATAGCATCCGGCCACCACCGGCAGCGCCCCCAACGCGTGCACCGGAATGGTGCGCCACTGGTGCGCTCCCGCCGCATCAGCGGTAATCGCTGTAAACAACGCCAAGACGCTCACAAGGTGTGAATGCCGCGTCAGCGAGTCGTAACGCAGCGCCCGGCCCGCCTCGGTCAACGCCACAGCGAAAGCGATGAACGCAAGCGGCCGCCACAAATCCGGCACCTCATACCAGATCAGCAAGGCAAACAGCACCGTTCCCGCAAACGCAAAAATTCCCCGGAATGTTCGCTGTTTGGGGTCATCCCGCAGCGCGGCCAGCTTCGCCGTCAAGTAGAACGCCACGCCGAGAATCGGCAGGGTCAGCAAACGCTCCTTCACGTGCGCATGTGTGGGGCTTTCCACGTGCAAATTGACGACGACCGCGCGGTACATCGCGACCGCGCCAATGACCGCATACTGCGCCTGCAAGTGCATCGAGCCGCGCCGGCGGCCCAGCGCAGCCAGCACCAGCATCACGGAGGCAAATCCAAGTGCTGTCCAGTCGTCCGCGAGGAAAGCCCAAACTCCAGCCGCCGCCGAAAACGCCCCGATGTACGAGTGCGCCGTAAGAAGCTGGGTGTCCAAAGCGCCTTCAAAAAATTCTGCCCACCGCCGGCCAATCGAAAGCACGTTCCCATAAAACGTCACAGTGCACAGCGCGAAGAGCACTCCGGCAGAAAGCGCGAGCGCCTCCGTGGTCGTGCGCAATCTCACCAAGTGCGGGAAATCGATGCTCGCCAGGTGAATACCCACTAGCAATCCCGTGAGCAATCCAACTCTGCGAAACACCACTTCTTTCGCCAGCAGTCCAGCGGCAAGGAAAACCTCCGTGCTCACCAGCCAAAGAATCGCTACGTTGTTCCCGGAATAATGGAAGGGGACTGCGGTAATCATCAACGCCGCGCCAAGAATGCTCAGGACCACAAACGCTTCGCGCCGTCTCTTGGTTCTCGGCAATTGAGCGAAGCTTAACTCGACAAATCCAATCACCAGCAGCGCGATGTAAGCCAGTTCCGGCTGCACTGACTGAAACTTCATGATCCCTAGCAAAAGGAGTGTGTTGAGGAGCGCCGCCACTGTCGAAACATGTTCTTCGGTCTCAGACTTGATCGGCCGCGCCACGTACGAAACTCGGAAGATCAGCCAATAAAAGAGCAGCATCGCCAGACTGGCGTGATAGGCCTCAAAGTGCCGACCGTGCGCCCCGTGAATTCCCAAAATGCGATACAGCCAATACAAATGGTTTAGATAGCTCGAAAGGATGCCGAACACTTCCAGCTCGAACCATCCCATCTTGATGACAATGGCCACCAACCCGATCGCCAGCACCACGCCCGCAGAAAGGCTGTAAACATTGTCGTGGCTCAGCGCTACGGTGGTGTACCCCAGCAGAAACGCCAGCCCGGTGACGAATTGGGAGCGATACTGCAACGTGTGCCCGGCCATCGCAAGCGCCACGACCAACATCAGCACCAGGTCCACGGGCTCTGAATTCAGTACCTGCATCGCGCTGACGTGGTTGATCGCATAGGTACTGAAAAACAGCAGGGCCCAGCCACCGCCAATCCCGGTGCGCCCGAGCAAGTGATATGTTTCCCGTTTCTCCAGGAATATCCCGCCCGCGAGCAACGCGAGCGCGGCAACGTACGAAATTCCCACCTTGCCCAGGGCGCCCAGCGCTTGCAGCTCGTAAATTCCGAACAGGGCGACGCCAACGACCAGAATGATGATCCCCAGTTTGTTCAGCCAATTCGTCCCCAGGGTTTCTTCGATGGACGAAACTTTTTTCATGCGTTCTTGCAGCGTCTGCTTCGGCGCAGAAACACTCAGGGCAGCAACAGGAGATGGCGTAGAAATTCGCGCAGCCGCACTGGACGGTACGGTCGCACCCTGTTGCGGGGGTGTCGCGGGAGCACGAGATACAGAAGCGGTTGGACGCGCACCTGCCGGCTCTGCCGGTTGCGGCGGCGGTTGTTGCGGTAACACTGGTTTTCTTTCCGCGGGAGGCGTTCTCGCCGCTGGCACAAGCGGCTTTGGCTCGGTCGGCAACACCGGTGTAGCCGGTTTTTGCGGAATCGGCGGTGCAGGCGGAATCGCAACCGGCGGCTGAAACACGCGAACCGGCTCTTGTTTCCTTTTCTCCAGCTCTGGTTCCGGCTTTTTCTCGACAACCGGAGAAACCGGCGCTGGTGACTTCGCGGGCGGCGCAATCGCTTCATGTGTCGCGGGAGCCTCCTGCGCGCTCGCCGCGACCTGCCGCCGAAGCTCCGCAACTTCACGCTGCAGCGCCGCGTGTAGCCGGGAATTTTCTTCAGCGTCTGCGTAGACCTGGTCGCGCAGCTTTCTGTGTTTTACCAGCAAAGACAGCGTGACAAACGGTGAGACGATGGCCCCAATTGCAAACAGCACGAGCAACAGCTCGACTATTCCCATCGGGTCTCCTCGGACGCACTTGCTTGTTGTTTCTTATGGTAGAACGCGGCAGAAAGCAAATCTTGCACGATCTGGAGGACATGAACTTGGAAGTAACGAGCAGGCGTCTAACTATCGAAAAATGAACCACCTACATACCTTTGCGTGGGTCTCAGATTCAGGTCGTTTCCGCGTTCCGGCCCTTGCTCACGAGTGGTCGGCTTACCGGA
>DATFVD010000272.1:0-2900 GCA_035260505.1 Terriglobales bacterium | reverse complement strand
GAGGTACACTTGTGGGAAGCGGGGCTATGCCCATAAGCTCTAGATTAAACTTTTCGCAGTTCGGTCTGCCCACAGTCCTCGAAGCCCGTTTCTGGATAGTTTCCGCGTTGCGGACACCTCGCCCGGTCAATGAGTGTAATGGGGATTTTGCAACAGTCTTGGCAAGGCGGACTACAATCTTCGTCTATGCCATTCAAGCGCGCCATTGAATCCAGGTAGAGGGTTTTCGATTGCTGTCGAATTGGACAGCTCCCACAGGCAGCTCGTGCTTGAATACCTCTACGGATTGACCGCCGGATTCAGCAGGTCGCAGTGCTCCACGCACTTCACCGTATTGACCTCGACGCCGGCTTTTTTGTGTCCGGAGAAGCTGATGTCGGGAAGGATGAACAGCGTTTGCGGGCCATTGGCGACATTGAAGGAGCAATTGAAGCTCATCGACTGCACGCCGCGTTCCTTGCATCCGGTTTGATCGAGTGCGTCAGTAAGGCTCACGACCTTGTCGTAGACCTGGTCGGCCAGATGGGACGGCAGTAGCGCGACCGTCAACGGAATGGGCGACTTGATCTTGACGCTGAGTTCCTGGCCGTCGTGATCGGGCGTCATGAGGCTGTAGACCTTGGGCGCCGGCGTCACCTCATATTTTTCGTTCAGGATGCGGCGCCAGTGGAATTCGGGCAGGATGCAATTGTCCACACAGTTCCAGCTGTAGTACTGGATGTGGAGGTCGTTGGGCGAAATGAATTGCTGCGTGCCGGGTCCGAGGATTGCGCGGATCGTGGAGACTACTGGCTTCTCCGGCCGGCGCTCGTCGTGGAAGGTAATGATCATGGGCCGCTCGGACGGCAGATGACACTCGTAGATCAGGTTGGTGACATGCTCCTTCACGCAGAGGAAGCTGAAATTCGCAGAGGCGTCGGGATGCTGCATCGCGGCATTCCATTCGTCGGCCCAGGCCATGGCGATGGTGACGGGATATCGCGACTCGATGCCGATGTGCATGTTTCCGCCCCCGGCTGCGGGATGGTAAACGCGACCGGCGTGTAGGCTGGCGGGCTCCATGGGGATGGTCTCGCCGTTGGCAGGGGTCCAATCGAAGACGCGATTATCTTGCGCGTTGGCGGTGCCGGCGAAGACGCAGACGAGTACCGCGGCGAGCATAGAAAGATGCTTCATACCAAAAGTATTTGCCGGGTCCAGGTGAAGACCTAGCTAATTCGAGAGGAATGGGTTACGGAAGTACCGGGGTGGAGATTAGATGTATCAGACTACCTGTGTCACCCGTTGACCCTTAGCGGGACTTCTTGATAAACAGGCGTTTACTCATTGAGAAATGGATGCCGAGCAGACCGGAGATTGTGTCCCCGAGTCGGCTTGTGGGAAGCTGGACATTCCACCCAAGTGGTTTCGCCTATTTCCGACGCATGACGGATTGGCGGGCTGAAAGCTACGCTCCGGTTGAACGGGGGCGGACCCCTGTCCCCCGCGATCTACGTCGTCGCGGCCAAATACGGCAGATTCCGTCCCGTCTGTTCCGGACTCCCCAACCCATAGCCGCAAAGAAAGGTGTCATCCACCAGAAATCCGAAGTAGTCGGGCTGCAGCGGTACGCGGCGCGCCGACTGCCTATCTAACAGCGTGACCAGCTTCACCGAAGCCGCGCCGCGCCCTCGCAGGTCGTTCATCAGGAACTCGCTGGTCACCCCTGAGTGCACTAACCCTTCCACCAGCAACACATGCTTGCCTGCAATCGCCAGTTCGTGGCTGAAGAGAATCTCCAACACGGCGGATTCCCCCTGCTGGCTCTGCTTGTAGCTCGGCTTGATAAAAGAGCAGATCAGGGGAACATCGACCGCTCGCACCAGATCAGCCATAAACAGGAAGCTGTTCTCGAGAATACCCAGCGCGATCATGGTCTCGCCGCGATAGTCGTCGGAAATCTGCCGTCCCAGTTCGCGGACTCTTTTCTGAATCTGCTCGGCCGAGATCACCTGGCGCAATCCGGCATTCGGCGAAACATTCATAGTGGAAGTGGCGCCTCCATGCGTGGTAACTGCAACCGTGCAGCAGTAACCCTAACTCATGGCATGTTACATCATGCTCGCAATCTCCCGAATCCAAATTGCTTTTGAAGCTCCCGCAGGCGCCTGGAAAGCGGCCGGAACCGCAAATCCTCGCATCCAAATCAACCCGCAGCCTTCCGCGATCGCAACTGGCCAGAGTTTTTTCTCCGCTCCTGTAGCATGACGGTCACCCAGCAGCTCCTTCACTTTTTTTGTCGCCGCCGTGTGCGCTGGTCTGAAGCGATCTCCCGCTCGCCAGTTTCGGATCAGAATTTCCTTCGGCATGCGGCCCAGATCCAGTAACTCTCCGCGCTCATCCTCAGAAATGCCATCCGCATCCACCACCCGAGCTTCAATAAAAGCGCCCAGTTCAGGAATGTCCACCGCGCCCGGCACGGCTAAAGCGTACTCATAATCCGCCACCTCCCTGTCGCCTGAGGGGTCCAATTCCAACCCGAGTTCCTGTCGTCCACGTCGAAGACTCCGTCCGCTCGGCAACTCCAATTTCTTGCCTGCCGCCCCATGCGCCAGTTCCAGCGCTTCCTCGATCAGCCGAAACGAGATCCTCGAATCGGGCGCATTCGTTTCCAGCCACGCGCGCACCAGTCGTCGCTGGGCCGCCAACGGAAGCATCGACAAACGCCCCACCCTTAGAGTAGCGGCTTGCCGCGTCTCGGCAGCGCCACCGCCCTGGCCCCGAATCTCCGGATGCATTTGCGCCCAATGCTCCTCCTCGGCCCGCGCGATTTCTGCCAGCTCGCCCATGTGTTCGATCGCGGCCTCGCCAAATTCTTCCCCGATAATCGGCAGCAGCTGATGCCGCACGCGATTACGAAG
>DATFVD010000271.1:0-4178 GCA_035260505.1 Terriglobales bacterium | reverse complement strand
CCGCGCCACGGAATGACACTCCGGCGCCGCCACGTGCCCGTACTGCGACTCGGGGATGTCCTCCGCCACTTGAATCGTGTTCTTGCGTACCGTGCGAAACGCACTAGCCAGTTCTTTACCGCCGTAAGAGTAAGAACTCATCGGTCGCACCTCGTTGTGGTATTTTCCGCCCAACCCGGGTAGATGGCCACTTGGATGCGCGACCCCCTTTCACCGTTATGCTCCCTTCCTGAAAGCGCTCCTGAGATTGCTCAGGTCTTTACCCAATCCCCAATTCCGGCAATCCCCGGATTGCACCGCCACCTCCCGGCCCGTAGAAGTTGACCATGCAGGCGCAGGCCA
Source organism: Terriglobales bacterium (assembly GCA_035260505.1). Taxonomy (GTDB): domain Bacteria; phylum Acidobacteriota; class Terriglobia; order Terriglobales; family Acidobacteriaceae; genus Acidiflorens. Next base: position 3,836 of record DATFVD010000271.1, on the reverse strand, counting down.
TTTCTGCGCGTGCCGCAAGAAACCAGCACATACCAGTGACAAAAAACTCGAGGTGCTTTGCCGCTCCTTGAGCGCATTCTCGCGGAGGCTTCATGCGACTCGCTCGTTTCCTGACCTTCGTTTCCGGCGCTTTTCTACTCCTTGCATCCGCAACTTTATTCCTGTTCCGCAGCGCGCCGACCGCCTCCGCGCAGACGACTACACCTCCTTCTAGCACCATCAGCAGCACCACTGGTCCGCTTGCGTGGGACTTTGCTCCTGTCGGCGGCGGCACCGTCACCAACGTCGGCATTCAGGATATCTGTCCGCCTGGGATGTGCGATGACCATGACTTGAACATCGTGCTGCCCTCCGCGACTTTCTATCAAACCATGACCGCTCAGGTCACATTCAAGTACACCTGGACCAGCACGGTGCCCACCGACCTCGACATCTTCGCCATCAGCCCGAATGGCGCTGACCACGGCCCCGGTTCTCCCGACGACACCTCCACCGGCCCGGGAGAAGAAGATCTGACGCTCACCGATCCGCTCCCCGGTCTCTGGCACATTCGTTCCGTCGCCTCGCTGGTTCCGCTTCCCACCGCCGCTCACGTGGTCGTCACAATGACTGTCGCCCCGCGCCCCACAACTCCTCCGCCACCTCCTCCAGCTCCGGGCTCTCCCACCTTCGTGAATTATCCCGCTCCTCCCGACTGCGCCGGCTCCCAGCAGCCTCCAAGTTGCATCACTCCCTCGACTGGGTCTACCACCTCTAGCTATAACGGTGCCGGCGAGCCCTCCATCGGCGTCGACTGGAAAACTGGCAAAGTCTTCATTGAGGCCGGCAACCACACGCTCCGCGTCACTTTCAACGATTCCCTGAAACCCGCCTCCGCCTTCTGGGAAGACAAGCGCTCGCCCTTCGCCCGCGTCAGTCTCGATCCCATCCTATTCACCGACGACGGCCATTTCGGCGGCACCAATCGCACCTTTTCCTCGCAACTCAATAGCGTCACCAGCGAACTCTCCTTCACCGATGATGACGCCAACACTTGGCTCCCGACGCAAGGTTCCGGCCAGCCGGCCGGCGTCGACCACCAAACGGTCGGCGGCGGTCCATACGCCGCTCCGTTGCCCGCCACGCGCACCACGTATCCTCACGCCATCTACTATTGCTCGCAGGACATCGCCACCGCCTTCTGCTCCCGCAGCGACGACGGCGGCCTAACTTTCGGCCCCGGCATCCCGATCTACACATTCACTACCGTCAACGGCGTCGACCTCCCCGTCGCCCCCGGCACTTGCGGCGGCTTGCACGGCCACGTTCGCGTTTCGCCCGATGGCACTGCCTACGTCCCCAACAAAAGCTGCATGGACGCTAATGGCGTCAGCCGCATCGGCGTTGCCGTCTCCACCGACAACGGTCTTAGTTGGTCTGTGCGCACGGTTCCCGATTCCAAGAGCATCAGCCCCGGCAGCGATCCTTCCGTCGCGGCGGGCGCGAACAACACCATTTATCTCGGCTACGTAAATACCGACGGGCACGCCAAAATCGCTGCATCCTCTGACCGCGGACTGCATTGGTTGAAATCCAAAGACGCCGGCACTCCCTTCGGCATACAGAACGCGGAGTTCGCCGAGGTAATGGCCGGCGACGACAACCGCGCCGCCTTCGCCTTCCTCGGCACGCAAACCTCCGGCGACACGCAGTCCGCCGACTTCCTCGGCGTCTGGCATCTCTACGTCGCCTTCACCTATGACACCGGCCGCATTTGGACCACCGTCGACGCCACGCCCTCCGATCCCGTGCAACGCGGTTGCATCTGGAACGGCGGCGGCAGCAATCCGTGCCGCAATCTGCTCGACTTCAACGACATCACGGTGGACAAAACCGGCCGCGTCCTCGTTGGCTATGCCGACGGCTGCACCGGCTCCTGCGTGACGGATCCCACGCAGAACGCCACGTCCGGCCCCGCTACTGCTCAGAACGCGCTCGCCACTATTGCGCGTCAAGTCGGCGGCCGCGGCCTCTTCAAAGCTTTCGACGGAACGCAATTCGGCACCAACACCGGCGACTACGAGGGCGGCGGCCAGCTCTGCTATGGCGACCCCGCCACCGGAGTCGCCGGCGATCAGAACTGCAATCGCCACTAATGTCGACTGATCGCCACATCCGATGTCTCTTCGCCCGGGAGAAAACATGAGCCTCCGCCCGGAGATTCTTACTTCGTTGTGCGTAATGCTTTGCTCCGCCTTCTGGCTGTCCTGGCTGGCGGCGGGTTCGCCGCAAAACGCAAAACTCAGCAGCAACCACCAGGACCAGGTGCAAGCGCAAGATCGGACCCTGAGCAACGCGCACAACGCCAACGCCCTTGACGCGTGCGCGCTCCTCACTGGCGGCGAGATTGCCGCCATCCTCGGCGAGCCGCTTAAGGAACTCAAGCCCAGCGTCCAAGCGACGCGCAACATGAACATGTCGCAGTGCCTCTTCGTCACGAGCAATTTCGCGAAATCGGCGAGCTTGCTCGTGGCCATGCCCAGCTCTGAGGATTCCGGAGCGCGCAACCTGCGCGCCTTCTGGCGCAATCAATTCCACTCGCCCCGCAAGCAAGAAGAGGAAAGGCAGCCCGCTTCCATCAAAGGCCCCGCCAAATCTGCATTCACTTCCCCGCGCGAAGCCCCCGAATCACGAGCCGTCCCCAATAGCGAATCGGATCGCGAGTCCCACAGCGAAGCGGAAGACGGCGCCCGTAAACCGCGCCCAATTTCCGCTCTCGGTGAAGAAGCCTACTGGGTCGGCAGCTCGTTGGCGGGTGGGCTGTACGTCCTGCAGGGTGATCTCTTCCTGCGCATCAGCGTGGGCGGCATCCCCAAAGAATCCACCCGCATCGCCAAATCCAAGTCCCTCGCCACCGCCATCCTCCCCCGCCTCCACCGCAATCCTTTGTAGCTTATCGGAGGACGGTGGAGCATTCTTTACGAGGGCAGGGTGCTGCCCCGTTCCGGAGTCAGGTTATGAGCACCAGTGCCAGGAAAATACTCCGTGAATCCTTGATTTGGCCGATTCTTGGAGTGGTGTTGTCAGGGGCCTTCGTCGCGCCTGTAGCCCACTTCCTACTGGCGCAAAGTAACGGCGCCGTTCATAGAAGAACCGTTCTCCTTGAAATGTCGTGGAAGCGCGCTGACCCTTACTACGGTCCGAATTTCATTCAACTGGAGTCGCCTTGTCTCGGCAACACGGAGCCTGGTTGTTTTTGCTCCCATGATTTCAAGATAACCAGAACGAAGGAATTTGCAGACTACGTTGAGTCGTTTGGAAACAAGAAAGTGCCGGTGAAATATCATGTCGATTACGACCGCAATGACCAGGTAGTTGGAGCCATTTTGGAAGCAGTGGGTGAGTGGCCAGAGGAACGATTTCACACCAATGAAAAATCGTTGAGTGAGGGATCCCGAATCCGCCGGAACCAACCGACAGCGGGTCATTTCAGATATCCAGCTGACTGTTTTCCGAAGTCTGTAAAGTGAAAAATTTGCTGCCGGCTTATGTTCTTAGAGCCCGCACGGTCTTGGTGCTTGTCGCCCCGAACGCGGGCATTCCTGGCGTCGGAAGCCCATGTCCCTTTTGGAACAGACCTACCCTTTAGGACCTGCGATGATCAGTTTCCCAGCAGGTGACCGGCAAACACCAATGCACATGCACACAGTGAAAACGACCCCCTACGACATCTTGAGAAGAGAGGTTAGTAGCGCGATTTGGCTCGAGACTTCACCAGATCTACTCACCGCAAAGTCTAGAATCAAGGAAATTGCCTCCTTCTGGCCGGGCAGGTTCGAGGTTATTGACCGTCAGTC
>DATFVD010000270.1:0-5328 GCA_035260505.1 Terriglobales bacterium | reverse complement strand
CCTCGTCTCATTCAGTTCGCTTTGAAGTTCTTGTTCTAATTGTTGGGCCGAAGCGTCATGCTGAGGTACCAGTTTCGAGATGTGAGGGACCCTGGCGATGCTGAGCCGATTGTCCGCCGCTATACGAATTCTGCTGGTGATCGCCGTCCCCGCTACGACCAGTACGACCGGCCCGCCCTTATTTGAAGTGAAGCTGCCGCAAGGAATTGATTTTACGTTGCAGAATTCCCCCACTCCGCAGAAGCATCTGATCGAAACCATGCCCGGAGGCGTTGCGCTGTTCGACTATAACAATGATGGATTGTTGGACATCTTTTTCGTGAACGGGGGCCGCCTGACCACTCCGTCGCCAACGCCGGACGACTTTGACCGTCATGACCCGCGTTACTGGAATCGCCTCTACCGTCAGAACAAGGACGGAAGCTTTACCGATGTAACTGAGCAAGCGGGATTGGCGAATGCCGGGGATGGAAATTACGGAATGGGAGTGGCCGTGGGCGACTATGATAACGACGGTTATCCCGATCTCTATGTCACTAGTTATGGGAAGAATATTTTGTATCACAACAACGGCGATGGAACCTTTACGGATGTAACCGCGAAAGCAGGAGTAGCTGGGGGCGGCTGGTCCGTATCCGCCGGATTCTTCGATTACGACAACGACGGCAGGTTAGATCTGTTTGTTACCCGATATATGGAGTGGGACACTAAGCATAGCAAGAACTGCGGCGGAAATTTCCATACTTATTGTCCACCGGAAGAATTTCCCGCCACTACCAACATTCTTTATCACAACAACGGCGATGGAACTTTTACCGATGTCAGCCAGCGCTCCGGCATCGCCGCCAAGAAAGGACGCGCATTGGGAGTGGCATTCGCCGACTACGATGGCGACGGATTCACCGACATATTTGTGGCGAATGACGGTATGCAGCAATATCTTTTTCATAACAATGGAAACGGAACCTTTACTGAAGTGGGTCTCGAAGCTGGGGCGGCGCTTTCCGCGGACGGCAGGCGGTTATCGGGCATGGGCGTAGTTTTTCAAGACTATGACAACGATGGCCGGCCGGACATCATGGTGACTGAGTTGCCCAGAGAAATTTACGGGGTCTATCACAACGACGGCGCAGGTTCGTTCAGCTATCGCAGTCTCGAAGCCGGGCTTGGCGTACTCTCAAGCGGGAGCTCCGGCTGGGGCATAGGCTTGGAGGACTTCGACAACGACGGGTGGAAAGACTTGTTCGTGGCTCAAGGCCATGTATTGGACAATGTGGAACACATCGATCCCTCTCTGCACTATCTCGAACTGCCGCTGCTAGCGATGAATCACAACGGCCGGTTCGAACGCGCTGATTCCGGAATCACGGCTCCAGTAGCCGGGCGCGGGGCTGCGTTCGGTGACTTGAATAACGACGGATGGGAAGATGTGGTCACGACCAGTCTCGGCGGCCATCCTCAAGTGCTTTTCAACAATGGCGGCAAATCGGGCGGTAAGGCGCACTGGCTGGTGATTTCACTGCGCGGCACACGCAGCAACCGCGATGGATTCGGCGCTCGCGTGCAGGTGAACGGGCAGACACGCTACGCAACCTCGGCTGGCAGTTATCTTTCGGCGAGCGACAAGCGCTTGCATTTTGGACTCGGAGCAGCGGAAACAGCCAAGGTCGAAGTGGTGTGGCCATCGGGCATTCATCAGACCCTGAATGAGGTTCACGCGAATCAGTTCCTGGAAGTCCGTGAGCCGGAGAAGCAGAAGCAATAATAATGACACGCGCACTATTACTTTTAATATTGTCGCTCGCCTCGCACACTCTTTCACCGGAGGCCGCCCAGCACATGCAGGCGGGAATCACAGCGGACAAGCAGCGCCAATTCGATATTGCCATCGCCGAGTTTCAAAAGGTCACCGAACTCGATCCGGCCTTCGAGGACGGCTTCACTAGTCTCGGACAGGCGTACATGGAGAAGCGCGATTTCGCCGCGGCGATTGCTCCGCTGAAGCATGCATTGGAGGTGAATCCGGACTCGGCGCCTGCTCACCAGTTGCTCGGATATGCCCTGCTTGTGCAAGGCTTCGCGGCCGAGGCCATCCCGCACCTGGCACGGGCGCAAGATAAGACAGCGTTAGGAATTGCGCAAATCCAAACTGGGCAACTGCCGGAGGCGGTCGCGAATCTGCAGGCGGCGCTGGCCGCGCATCCCAACGATCCGGATATCTTGTATTATCTCGGCCGCGCCAGCGGTTTGTTGTCAAAACAATCGATCGACACTCTGCTGGCTTCTTATCCCGACTCTCCTCGCGCACATCAGGCGATGGGAGAGAACTACTTCGTACTACGCCAAATGCCGGAAGCCGAGAAGGAGTACCGCGACGCGTTGCGGTTGCGACCGGACTTGCCAGAAGTCCACCTGGAATTGGGCGAAGTGTATGCCGGCGCTTTCCAATGGGCTAAGGCCGAAGAAGAATTTCGGGCGCAAGCCAAACTGCAGCCTGGAAATGCTGAGGCTGTTTACCGTCTCGGAGCAGCTTTGTTGGAACAGGGCAAAGTGCACGATGCGCGGGCGGAACTTTCACGCGCGAACAAGTTGATGCCAGACATGCCGGAGACACTCTATTCGCTGGGGAAAGCTGCTTCGCTGGACGGCGATGCCGTCGCTGCCGAGAAAGAATGGACCAAGCTCCTTTCGATCGAAAAGGATAGTCCGCTGGCGGCGCAGGCGCATTTCGGGCTGGCAGGTCTCTATAGGAAACAGGGGAAGATTGCAGCCGCACAGCATGAAATGCAGGAGTTCCAGAGATTGCAGGGTGGCTCTAATCCGCCGCCAGCACCTGGCAAGGAAGAGTCTCCGCACTAGCGAGACGCCGCCGCAAGCCTCTCTTTTGCGAGCCATCCTTAAAGCAACGGGGAAAACTTGGTTTCCTGATGCGGTCGAGCCGCCGAGCCTGCGAGGGCTGATTCCACAACCGCCGGCAGTACCGGAAAGCCCATCGTTTCCAGGTCCTCCTTGAACTGCGCGATGGAGCTGAACTGAATCGCGTGCATCCCCAGCGCGCGGGCGGCTTGAATATTGATTTCGCGGTCGTCGACAAACAATGATTCCGATGCGGAAACACCGAGGCCGTGCAGGGTGTGCTCATAAATAGCCGGGTCGGGCTTGATCAGTCGCACTTCAGAAGAGAAAGTCTTGAAGACAAAATTCTCCATCCACTTGCAGTTTGCCCGGAGATAGGTCACCAGGTCGCAAGGCATGTTGGACAGCAAACCAGTCTTGATTCCCGCCGCGCGAAGCTGACTCACCCAGTCGAGCATGCCTTGATCAAGATGAGACCAGATTTCAACCTCGACTTCGCGCAGAATCGCAATCTGGCTGCTATCAATCGAACGATCGGCCTGTGCCGCCAACTTCAACCAATATTCTTCCGGTGTTAGATCGCCGCAGTCATAGGGGTCGCGGGTGGTTTGCCATAACGTGTAAAAGGTCTCGAAGCTCGAATTGAGAATTTTCGCCATGCGCCCGAAGCCTTCCGGCGTGGCGGAATGAGCCAGAACCTGACCGTAATCAAGAATTACCGCGCTGATGCTGGTTGCGCCGTTAGGCCGTTCGGTGGACACTGGACTGTTCTTCATTTCCTGATAATCTTCCCTTTCCCAGTCTTTCGTCCAATGAATTTATCGGTGACCTGTGATAACTTTCTGGTATGTATCCGGGAATCGATGAACTGCATTCTTTTGTGGTACTGGCCGGCGAATTGCACTTTGGCAGAGCATCGAAGCGGCTGTTCGTCTCTCAGCCCGCTCTTAGCAGGCAAATCCGAAAGTTGGAAGAGAAAGTCGGCGGACCTCTGTTCACACGCACTCGCCGGAAAGTCGAAATCACGGAAGCGGGCAGGGTGTTGTTGTCGGGGGCGGAAAAGGTACTTCCGGATGCCGAGGCCGCACTGAGTCTCGCAAAAGATGCTGCCGCGGGCCGTGCCGGCACGCTGCGGATTGGATTCGGAATCGCTTCCGTTTCCGAGCTCCTGCCCCGAACCATTTTGCGCTTTCGCAGAACCTACTCTCAGGTCGAACTTAAAATGCGCGACATGTCGACTCCCGCACAGATTGCCGCTTTGGTGGAAGGAAATATTGACATCGGAATCGTCCGTCTGCCGATTTTCCATGCTGAGCTCGACAGTTGGCCGCTATTCCATGAGCGACTGGTTCTGGCTACCTCCCGATCCCTTCCCTATCACCGAAGGCACGGCTTGGCTGCGTTGCGAGACCAACCCTTTGTTTTCTTTCCCCGGGCTACTTCCGCCACCTTGCATGACCACGTTCTCGGCTTGTGTCGTCGTGCGGGATTCACCCCGATGATTGTCCAGGAAGCCAGCGAACTTTTCACGATATTAAATCTGGTGCGCGCGGGACTGGGGGTGTCGCTGGTCCCGAGTGCCGCGAGGCGAATGGGTGTTCCAGGAGTGCGGTTCCACGAACTCGGCTTGCCGGAAGCGAAATGGCAGATTGGGATCGCGTTGAATCGTTTTTCCGACAAGGTAGAGTTGATTTCGAGGTTCGTGGCTACGATGCGAGCGGTTGTACGCAGCGAGAAGGTTTCCGCGATTTCCAGGTAGGCGGCATATGCTACCATTGTAATGATTCCTGCGTATTACTTACGGAAGATCGGAAGTTGAATCGGCTCGCGGCCCGGACGGAGTTTCTTTGTAATGACCATTTTGATTGTTGTGATTCACGTTATCGTTTGCCTGTTTCTGATTGCGGTCGTATTGCTGCAAAGCGGTAAAAGCGGCGACCTGGCCGCGGCCTTCGGCGGACAGGGCAGCCAGACAGCGTTTGGACCGCGGGGTGCGGCTTCGGTGCTTTCCCGGGCGACGACCTGGTCCGCGATCATTTTCATGTTCACATCGATCACGCTTTCGATTTTTGCGGCGCGCCGAACCGGGCCTACGTCCGTGCTTTCAGGAGTGAAACCGGCGCAGACTAAGTCGCAGCCCGCGGCACCAGCCGCGCCGCCGACCGTTCCGCAAAACCAGGCGCCGACACAGAAATAACATGCTAGTGTAGAGTCGGGCGTCCCCGCCCGGCCGCGATGCTGCTGCAAACGCACGGGTGGACGGGCGAGACGCCCGTCGCTCCATCGTATGACTTGCGTATGACTCGCAATGCGCGGTCACCCCACCAAAAACGGATTCTCTTCCCTTTCCTCTCCTATTGTTGTTCGCGGGCCATGGCCGGGAATTACGACGGTCTCATCGGGCAGGGTCAGAACGCGGTCGCGCAGCGAGCGCATGATTTTCTCGAAGGATCCCCCGGGCAGATCGGTGCG
>DATFVD010000269.1:0-3076 GCA_035260505.1 Terriglobales bacterium | reverse complement strand
GTCAGACTGCGTACGCCAGATGCTTTTTCCGCAGCCCCTAAAGCCCTTCCCGGCGCCTCTGCATCTCTGCGGTGAGCAACCCTACCCCACATACATCCCAATCACCCGCTCAATCGCCCGCCGGCAAACCGCGCAAAACGTCTTATGCCGCGTGAACATGATGCAGTCCACCTCGGGACGGTAATACCCCTTGGCCTCGTAGTTCGCGCCCTCGAACGCTCCGACTTTCCCCGCGTATTTCTGCGAACCAAGCATCGCGTCTTCCTTCTCACGCTCCCTACGGAAAAGTTCGTCCATCTCCGCCTCCGGCTTCCCCGCCGCCCGCAGCTCCCGGCGCTGCCGCTGGATGTCCCGCTCAAACCGATCGAACTCCTCCTTGTCCCACGGGGTAGGCACCGGGGTCCCCGCCGCGACCAGATCCTTCCACTTCAAATTCGCCGGATCAAGCAACGCGGTCACATTCGGCTCCCAAGGCTCCGACTTATTCGCCGGCGGCAGATACGCCACATCCGACGTATAGTACTCATCCGCCAGCCCTGCGAACTGGTGTCCGAACTCATGAACACCCACATAGCCCGCCCACAGATTGTCGATCGCCACGGTAGCGTACTGATTGAAGATCCCACCGCCACCATAAGTCTCCCCGTTTACCAGGATTTCGATGAACTCATAGGGCGCGAACGATGCCAAGTCCCGCAACGCGCGGTTCTCCGTAGTCAACACGTAGCGCTCGGTGCCGAACGTGTCATACGAAGCGCCCACCGGCGACCGCCGGTAAATTCCGCTCGAAGGCCGCGACACGCCCGACTCCTCCGCCGCCGGACACAGTCCCCACACATTGAAGTCTTTCCGGTGCTCGCGAAACGGCGACGTCGAAAATATCGCCTCCACAAATCGCCGGGCGTCTCGCTCAAACTTCGGACGCTCCAATACCGTGTAGCCATCGCCAAGCACCAGCAAGTCCACCTTCGTCGCCGGATCCCCCATCTTCTGTAATTCCATCAACGCCCCCGGCGAAGGCGGACGCGACCGGTCGACAAACTTGTCCTTCGGATTGACCACCGTCTTCCATACTTCATTCCAGTGCAAGCCGCTCCCAGCCCGCTCTTTCAGCGACACCTCCACCGGCACCTCAGGACTCGGGAAGCGCAGCGACTCCGAAAACGTCCGGTTCCCGTGGAGCGCCTCCTCCGTCGTCTTCCACTCTCCGAATACCGAATTGAATCCGCGCGAGTACAGCAACTTCCCGCTGCTTCGCTCCCGCACTTCAAAGAGATACTCTCCCAACTGACTCTCATCGATCGACTTGTTCAAATTCCCCGGCCACCCGAGCGGCTCCAGCACCACCCGATCCAGGCCGAACCATTCCTCGTGCGAGTTTCCGGTGTGGTAATAATCGACGCGCAGAGTGCGCGGCGCAGATAAACTTGCTGCAAAACTGGGCGTGGAAAACGTAGAAAAACTGAAGAGGCCAAATAGAAGAGAAGAAAAAACAATGCCAAGCGCTCGTTTCATGTCCGGAATTGTACGCTTACGACCCCGGCTTGATCTCAACCGCCTTGTCGTTCTGAAATGTAATCACCAACGGCTTTCTCCCATTCGCGTAGTGCAGAGTTCTCGACCCATAATCGCCCGAACCCTCCGGCACGCCTAATCCAATCGCGAAGCTGGCCTGTAACTCGCTCATCCCACTTTGCACTTCATGGGCATCAATCTTCTTCCAGACATCGGCGGGCCAGTGCTTGTAAAGGTCGTGCGGATCTTCGAGGAAGAAAATATCGTCGGCGCGAAGCTTGAAGTCGCTACCCTTCTCCGCTCCAATCGGAACCGCATAGTTCTTGCCGTCCAGCGAAAAGCATGCCAGCACCTGCTTGTTCCCCGGAGCCTGCGGGGCAACGTCAGTCACCACATCCCGAATCGCAAGCTTCTCCAAGGGCAGCAACAGCCCCGCCTCATGCCCGAAATCGGTCTTGCGCCGCTGCAAATCGTATGGATAGTACGTGAGCTGATTGCCGTACTTCACCCAGACTGGCTGCTCGGTCAACTGGCGCGCCGATTTCAGATCATAAGCGTGCAGTCTCTTCGGCGTGACGTAGTAGTCCGCCTTCAGCGCCGTTTCCTGCCTGGGCTTCGCGTCTTCCTTCATCGCCTCGTGCCGCTCGTATACGATGTACGCCGCGCGCCCGCCCGCAAGCACAATGGCAACCGCCAGAATGACTTGCAGTTTTTTCTGAAACTCCGGATCGATCGCCATGATCTATGAACAGTATCCTCTCGTGTGGGGACGGTTCGTGTGGGGACGGGCGCCTCGCCCATCCAAGCCGAGCGCACCTCGGCAGCTGCCGATGGTCACCGCAGGCCGGGATTCGCTATAGAATATGAGCAAGCGCATTCCAGTTTTTGAAGATCGCTTTTCAAGATCAGCTTTTCAGGATCATCGTCAAAGATCACTGCGCCCTAAAGGAAATCCATGCCCATAGCCCAAGATGACGTTCTAAACGCACTCAAGCAGTGCTACGATCCCGAAATCCCCGTCAACATCGTCGATCTCGGCCTGATCTATGAAATCCGCTTCGACGATGTCCCCGAAGGTCAACAGGACGTCACCGTCGATATGACCCTCACCGCCCAGGGCTGCCCCGAGCACGTCAACATCAGCGCGCAGGTCAAGTCTCGCGTCGAGCAACTCCCCGGCGTTCGCAATGCCAATGTCAACGTAATCTGGGAACCGCCATGGACCCCCGAACGCTTAAGCCCCGAAGCCCGCAAGCAACTGGGAATCGAATAAACCGCTGATCGCCCATCCCGCACGGCAAAAGCGAACGATGAGCAGCGACAAATTGAATCTCAGTATTCTCCCAGTTCCTCAAACGCCTGCGCCGCGCGCTTTTCCGCTAACTCTTCGATCTTGGTTCCGATCTTGATCGCGAGATCCAGAAACCGCGTTCCCTGCCGTACATACGAAGGCAGCTCTTCGCGAATCCGCACAAACTGATCGGGATATTCGGAGGCCAGCACCGCCAATCCCACACTTCCCACCAGCACCGCTGCCGGACGTCTCCCCTTCAACACCAAC
>DATFVD010000268.1:0-3665 GCA_035260505.1 Terriglobales bacterium | reverse complement strand
CATGCGGACAACCTCCGCGTAAGCCTGACGCCAGCTCTTTCGTCACGATTGCCATAGACGCGTCATCGGCACGATGTCAGAGCCGATAGAAAATGTCAGAGCCTATAGAATAATGAGCGGAATCCCCCTTGCTTTTGCGGCCTCGCTGATAGATTCTTGTGCGCGTTGTTGCCGAAAAAGTGAGAGGACAAGACATGCATTGGACCCAGATCTATGACCCTTTCGGTCGTTGGTGGCTTTCTACACTGGTGGCAGCGCTACCGATTCTTGTCCTGTTTGGGTTGCTCGCCGGTCTCAAGGTGAAACCCCACTTATGCGCGATTGCCGGAGCTTTGACCGCCGCAGGCGTGGCGGTCTTTTTTTTTGGAATGCCGGTATCGCTCGCAGCCATGAGTTTTGCGTACGGTGTTGCCTTCGGTTTGTTGAAGATTGCCTGGATCGTGCTCGCCGCGGTATTTCTTTATGACATCTCGGTTGGGACCGGCCAATTCGAGATCATGAAGGAATCGGTCGCCGGCATCACTCCGGACCGGCGTCTTCAGGTGTTGTTGGTGGCGTTCTGCTTTGGCGCATTCATCGAGGGTGCTGCCGGGTTTGGCGCGCCCGTCGCTATCGCCGGGGCTTTTATGATTGGGCTCGGCTTCCGGCCTTTCCATGCGGCGGCGCTGAATCTGATTGCCAACACGGCTCCGGTGGCTTGGGGAGCAATTGGCACTCCCGTGCATACGCTGGCGGCGGTGTCCGGACTCCCGGAGTCCGATCTCAACGCAATGATCGGCCGCATCCTTCCGTTCACTGCGGTGATTGTGCCGTTCTGGCTGGTACGAACGATGGTGGGATGGAGCGAGACATTTGAAGTGCTACCCGCCATCCTGGTGGTCGGTCTCTCCTTCGGATTTACACAGTTCTTCTGGTCGAACCACGTCGACAGCAATCTGGTGGACATCGTGGCGGGCGCGGTGTCGATTGTCGCGATTGTTGTCTTCCTCCATTTTTGGAAACCGAAGAGAGTCTGGCGCTTTGATTACGACCGAGCAGGGCCTTCTCTTCCGCCAGCTGGACAAATCGCTGATCAAGCCGGAGGAGAATGGGCCGCGAAGGAATTTGACGGTCACAGCAATGATAATGGCAGGGTCCACTCTTACTCTCTCGCCCAGGTCTTGAGAGCCTGGATGCCGTTCGCCATCCTATCGATCTTTGTCCTCATGTGGGGTCTGCCGTCGATCAAGCTGGCCATAAACCAGGCCACGACACCGGCTTTCAAGGTGATACTCGCCGGCGGAAAAGTGCGGCCTGGCCCACCCGGCTGGGATGTCCCGCTTCTGCACAACGCGGTCTATCGTGCGGCCCCCGTGGTCACCAAGCCGGTGCCGGAGGCAGCGCGGTATGACTTCAACTGGCTGTCGGCGACCGGCACTGGATGCTTCCTGGCGGCGATCCTGTCCGGACTGCTGCTGGGCATGAGTCCGCTTCGACTGGCGAAAACGTTCTGGCGCACATTGGTTCGCATGAGACTGGCGGTGATCGCGATTTCTTTCATGCTCGGACTGGGTTACGTGACCCGCTATTCGGGGCTGGACGCAGTCCTGGGACTCGCTTTCACACGAACGGGGTGGGCCTATCCATTCTTCGGCACGTTTCTTGGTTGGCTTGGCGTGGCGCTAACGGGAAGCGACACTTCATCGAACGCGTTGTTCGGGAGTTTGCAGCGGATTACTTCCCAGCAACTTGGCATCGATCCGATTCTTATGTGCGCTGCGAATAGTGCGGGCGGCGTGATGGGCAAAATGGTGGATGCTCAGTCGATCACCATCGCCACCTCTGCCACCGAGCAAGTCGGCAACGAAGGCGCGATATTCCGATTTGTGGTTTGGCATTCGGTTGCTCTCGGAGCCATTGTGGGAATCATCGTCACGATGTACGCCTATGTGTTTTCCTACGCTGTGCCTCATGGGCTGACATTTGTGAAGTGAGCAGCGCTCTCATGTAGCTTCTCTTTCACATGAGGACTATCCGCATTTAGGCTCACACTTGGGCCTGGGCGCTTCCAGACGGTGTCGCTCGGTTTTGACGGGCGGGACGCCCGTCGCCACACAAGCCTCGGCAAACAAAAAAGCAGTGGGACGCGCAGTTTGCGCGTCTCACTGCTGGGAAGAGTGTTGCTATGTTGCTACGCTGGGAAAGAATCCAGCGCAGTGTCACCGCCCATGTCTACCGCCGCCACCCGACGACGATCCACCGCCATGCGGGGATCCGCCGCCCGGCGCCGAGTGACCACCACCACCGCCAGAGCTCGGGGCAGAATGCCCACCGCCGCCGTAGCTGGGGCCCCCACCGTAGCTGGGAGCAGAACGCCCGCCGCCACCGTAACTGGGGCCACCACCGTAGCTAGGCGCCGAACGCCCGCCGCCGCCGTAGCTGGGGCCACCGCCGTAGCTGGGCGCTGAACGTCCGCTGCCACCGTAACTTGGAGCACCGCCGTAATTCTGGGGCGGGCGTCCGCTGCCACCGCTATAGCCGCCGCGATTGCCGCCATAAGGGCTGCTTCCATAACCACTTCCGCCATTAGAGCGTGGGGTAACGATGGGCTGCCTCATGTTGAGTGATGGGCGAGAGGATCCGCTGTAGCCCTGACCCTGCGAACTGTAGCTACGGCTTTCTGGAGCCGAACTGCGGGAATTCCCGTACCGACTGCGGTCTACTGAGCGATCCATCGGCGGACGATCCGGCGACGGGCGCCCAAGCGATGGACGTCCAGCCGGTCCACCTTGCCCGATCATCGATTCAGGCCTGGCTGCCGGACGAGTTGATTCGGAGGATGGGCGCAGGGGCATCGGCGAGAATCTTTGCCATCCGCCACCGTTGCTATTGCCATTGTTGCGAGCGGGCATCGAGCCACCCGAGCTGCCGGGCCTGGACGCCGAACCCCAATTCGAATTGCCTCGCGCTTCCGGACGCGATCCAGTCGAGCTCGGTCCAGGAACGCTGATCTGTCCCGAGCTCCGTCCCGGTTGGCCGAAGTGCTGAAATCCGGTGGTGCTTCCGGGCCTTGGAGCTTCGTGGACGTTGCCAATGGACCTGCCATCCTGCCGGCTTGCGTTTGCGACCTGCGGCCGCCCTAGCTGCAACGAGCGCGACGCGGTTGCCGTGTTGCCACGTGCCGAGAAGAAGCGCTGATTCTGTGACAGGTTCCGAGTCGTGGAAGGAGCTGCTGGGCGTCCGCTGGCCGAGAAGCTCTCGCGGCTCGGCGTCACGGGCAGTTTGCCGGTCGAGAAACGCGCATTCTGAAACGCCGCGTGACTCATCGGCTGAGGACGCATGCGGCCCGTGCCGAACTCTCGGCTGGAGACCGTCGTGCCACCGCGGAAATGCTCGTTCTGCAGCGCGAGGTTCACGTTGGAGAATCGCGTGCCGCCATGCAGCGGAGCAAAACCGGTTCGGTTGTATATGTTGATGTTGGTAATGTTGGTTTCGCCGAAGCGCCCGCCATACCGCCCATACCACGGATGGAAATAGTCACACGGTCCCAACGGAAGCCAGCCGATCGAGCCCCAGCCATAGCCGAATCCGAATCCACCGCCAAAACCGACGAACGAAACATAAGCCGGTGCCCAGATCGGGCGATAAAACGGGTCCGCGTAAATCGGACCAGGCCACCAGGCCCA